>JALYZL010000417.1 GCA_030948875.1 Actinomycetota bacterium | reverse complement strand
CCGGCCGCCCTGGGAGTAGCCCGCGAGCGTGAACCGGTCCGGGGCGGCCGCCGCGACGTCGTCGATGACCGCCTCGAGCGTCACCGGTCGTGCCTCGCTCGCCGACCCGTGGCCGCGGATGTCGGGGACGATCGCGCGGTAGCGTTCGCCGAGCGCCGCGACGACCGGGTCCCAGCTTGCTCCGGTGTTCGTGAAGCCGTGGAGCAGCAGGACGGTAGGCGCCATCGCCCGAGCATCATGACCGCCACCGCCGATACCTATCTGCTCCTGCGTGCGCTGTGCGACGAGCTCGGACGCTGCGGCATGCGGCATGCGTGCACAACGCCCGGGTCGCGATCGACGCCGGTCGTCCTCTCGCTCGTCCGCGACCCACAGATTCACTGCTGGTCGCACATCGACGAGCGCTGCGCCGGCTTCTTCGCGCTCGGAGCCGCCAAGGCCGGGGGTCGCCCGGTAGCAGTCACATGTACCTCAGGCACCGCGACAGCCAACCTGGCTCCGGCGGTGATCGAGGCGGACGAAGCTGGGGTCCCGCTGATCGTGCTCACCTCCGACCGCCCTCCCGAGCTCCGTGACGTGGGAGCCGGACAGGCGATCGATCAGATCAAGCTCTACGGAGACGCGGTCAAGTGGTTCTTCGAGCTCGGCACCCACGACGCGACACCGGAGCGGCTACGGTGGATCAGGACGCTGGCCTGCCGCGCGTACTGGACCGCGCTCGAAGGCAGGTCGGGACCGGTGCACGTGAACGTCCCGCTGCGCGAGCCGCTGGTGCTCGAGGAGACGCTGCCGCCCGACGAGAGCGGACGGCCCGAGGGAGCGCCGTGGGTAGAGCTCTCGACGCCTGAGGTCGAGGTGACCGGGATGGACGTCGCGCCCGGGCCGTTCCCGCGCGCGGTGCTCGTCGCCGGTCGTTATGGCTCCGGCTCCGATTCTCCCGCCCGGCTGGCGGAATGCGCGGAGCGCCTGAACGTGCCCCTGCTTGCCGATCCGCTCTCGGGGGCGCGAGCGGGCGAGGCGGCGATCCCCCACTACGACCTGTTGCTCCGCGACGAGACGTTCACGACGGCCCATCGCCCCGAGCTCGTGCTGCGCGTGGGCGACCTTCCGACCTCCAAGCCGCTCCGTACGTGGCTGGCCGGCGTCGACGCGCGCCAGATCGCCTTCGACCCCGACCTCGCGTGGCAGGACCCCGACGGGGTCGTCGGGCGCCGGGTGCGGCTCGGCTACCAGCAAGCGATCGGGCTCCTCGGGCATCCCGGCCGGGCGCCCGCGCCCGCCGACTGGCTCGACTCCTGGCGCGCGGCTGACGCCGCCGTCGCTCGGGCGGTCGCCGGGGTGCTCGGCGACGAGCTCTCGGAGCCGCTCGTCGCCGCCAAGCTCGCAGAGTGGCTGCCCCGCGACGGCACGCTCTTCGTGGCTTCCTCGATGCCAATCCGCGACGTCGAGGAGTTCTTTCCCGCGCGAGACCGTCCGCCCCGCGTCCTCTCAAATCGCGGCGCGAACGGGATCGACGGAACCGTCTCCGCCGCGTTCGGTGCCGCCGCCGTCGCCGACGGTCCCGTCGTCCTCCTCATCGGCGACGTCGCCCTGGCCCACGACATCGGCGGGCTTCTGGCCGCACGCCGGCTCGGACTCCCGCTGACCATCGTCCTGCTCAACAACGACGGCGGCGGCATCTTCCACTTCCTCGCGGTGTCCGGCGAGCAGGACGCCTTCGAGGAGCACGTGGCCACCCCGCACGGCCTCGAGTTCGCGCACGCGGCCGCCCTCTACGGCTGCGGATATGAGCGCCCAGGCAACGTGGCCGAGCTCCAAGCCGCGCTCCGGGCGGGCGTCACCGGCACGGGCACGACGATCATCGAAGTACGGACCGACCGCGCCGAGAACCTCGCACTGCACCGGCGCGTGGCCGAAGCGGCCAGGGCCGCGCTGGCGGGCGGCTAGGCCCGAGCGCGCTCAGCCCGCCAGCACCGGCAGCATCGCCTCGAGCTTGATCTCGCTCTCGGCCAGCTCGGCGCCCGGATCGGAGTCGCGGACGATCCCGCATCCGGCGTAGCAGTGGGCGACGGCCCCGTGCAGGAGCGCGCATCTGAGCGCCACGCATAGCTCTCCGTCTCCCGCGGCGTCGATCCATCCGACCGCGCCCGCGTACCAGCCGCGGTCCAAGCCCTCGAGCGCGGGGATGGCCTCGAGCGCGCGCGCCGACGGCTCTCCCCCGACGGCGGGCGTCGGGTGCATGCGGGACACGAGCTCCACCGCGCTCACGGGGGCGGCGAGCTGAGCGCGGATCGGGGTCGCGAGGTGCTGGATGTTGAGGACCCGGACGATCACCGGCTCGGGAGCGGCGGTGACCCACACCGAGTGAGGATCGAGGGCGCGGACGATTCGCCGCGCGACGATGGCGTTCTCGTGCCGGTCCTTGTCGCTGCTCAGGAGCTGCTCGCCGAGGTGATTGTCGACGGCGGGGTCGGCGCTGCGACGAGTCGAGCCGGCGAGGGCGACGGTGCTCGCGCGCTGGCCCTCCCGGCGCAGGAGGAGCTCGGGGCTCGCGCCGAGGAAGGTCGACCCGCCGCGTCCGATGGCGTAGACGTAGCAGGTGGGGAATGCCTCGCGGAGGACGCCGAGGACGGCCGCGGGATCGTGCTCCACCGGCGCGTGGACCTGGACCTCACGGGCGAGGACGATCTTCTCGAGCTCGCCGGCGCGGATCCGCTCGACGGCGCGGGCGACGGCGTGCTCGTAGTGCGACGGCGGCATCGCGCTGACCACTTCGTAAGCGCCGGAGGGAGCGGGGTCGAGCATGGGCAGCGAGGCGCGGCGGAGCTCCCTCAGGCGCCGGTTGGCCCGACCCACCAGATCCTCGAGCGTGTCGTCGGGCGCGGCCCGGAGGTTGAGGGTTAGGCGCACGTCCTCCCCACGCCGGGCGAGCGAGAGCTCGGGGACTATGAGCGAGGCGGGCGCGAAGCCGGCCCATTGCGGCGCACCGCCTCCGGTGGGCGAGAAGGCAAAGCCGCCGAGGGCGGCGAGGCCCGATCCGGCAGGGCCGTCGGCGTGGTCGGAGATCGCCGAGGCGGTAACGGATCGCCACTGCGCCGCGATGTCCTCGAATCGCCCCGGGCCGCGAGACTCGAGCGCCCTCGCGCAGCCGAGCGCGGCCAGCGCCGCCCGATCACGGTCGGGCTGCTCGAGGCAAACCCAAGGCTCGCCGGTGCGGCGCGAGGCGCACACGACGGCGGTCGGGTCGACGGCACGGTCGACGGGCGCGGTGAAGCTCACGAGGGTCGTCGACCCGCTCGCCCGGGCCCGCCGGAGAGCCAACTCGAGCCGTCGCTCGAGACGGGACGTCGCCGCGTCGTCGAGCCACGCGGGCGCCGGGGTTCCCGACCGTACTGCCGTCATCTCAGCTCAGGCTACCGGCCGCGCTCCACGGGACCCGGGAGGACCGCCATTCAGGCGCGAGCGCCGGTCAGGCGTCCTCGCGCTCGATCGCCACGCGTCCAGCGAGGTTGAGCGCCGTGACGCTCCCGGTCGCCGGGACGGCGGCTCTCGTGCGGCGCGTCACCTGGAGCTCGAGCTCGCGCTCGTGCCCCGGCTCGACCGAGAAGGCGTTTTCGGGCGCGTCGAACCCGGGGATGTTGACCCGGACCCCGTAGAGCAGGCGCTTGGAGGAGACCGTCAGCTTGGCCTCGTGGAGGACCGCGCGCACGCCGAGGCGGCTCGCCGGCTCGCGCTGCACGGGCCGTCCGGCGGGAAACCGGAACGACTGGGAGAGCACGCGTCCTTCCTGCTCGAGGGTCAGGACGATCAGATCCTGGGCGGGGGGACCGAACCGGTATGCCCAGCTGGCATCGACGAAGTGACCGAGGAGTCGCTCGACATTGTCGGTAAAGCCGCCGTGAGGCTCGACGCATAGCTCGGTCCGGTGCTCTCCGACGCAGGTCTCGAGATAGCGATACAGGGCGCATCTGAGCTCGGCGACCAGCGGCTCGGGCCGGTCGTTGGCGACGTGAAGATCGACTCCGCCAAGGCCCTCGTCGGTGCTCCATACCGCGACCGGGGCGAGTGCTTGCGCGAGGCGGTGGTAGGCCTCCTTGGGCCGGCCACGGTGGTCGAGGAGGCCCCACCCGGCGCCCGGGAAGAGATCCGCCGTCCACAGCACCAGTCCGCCGCCGCATGGCGACGCCTGGCGCCGCCACTCGCCGAAGACCTCGGCCATCACTTCCCCGCTGGTCGCCCGGGAGAGCTCGAGGTAGCGCTCGGGATCGACGCTGCGCAGGGCGACCGGGTCGGCGCCAAAGAGCAGGTGCAGGTAGTGGTCGCGCACGTCCTCGAAGTCCCAGCCCGCGCCCACGTCGCGGGGAACGCCGGCCTTCCAAGCGGGGTGGTGGACCGGAAGGGCGGCCATCACCTCCTCGTCGGGGACGTTAGCGAACGCGAGGCACTCGGCCGCGAACCGTACCTCGGCGCGCCGGACGTCCTCCAGCGGTCTGCGGTAGGCACCCACTCCGTAGTAGTGGGCGACGCCGTGGTCGGTCCGGAACGGCAGGTTCCCGCCGATCGGGGTCGAGCGCACGTAGGGCGCGTCGGTCCGCGCCTCCTGCACCAGCGCGGGGAGCGTGTGGCCGAACAGCGGCCCGTTCGCAAGCTCGGGGTCGAGGCCGAGCATGGCGACCTGCTGGGCGACCTCGCTGCCTCCACAGAGCACGGCCAGGCTGGGCCGGCCGGCGAGCATCGCCAGCACCGCGCGGACCTCATCGGCGACCGTCGCCATGAACGCCTCGTCCTGCTCGGGGTAGTCGAGGTTGGCGAACATGAAGTCCTGCCAGACAAGGATTCCGAGCTCGTCGCACAGGTCGTAGAACTCGTCGCTCTCGTAGCACGCGGTGCCGGGCACCCGGATCATGTTCATCCCGGCCCGAACCATCCGGCCGAGCACCTCGCGCAGCGCACCGTCGCTGGTGGGCGGCTGGGCGAGCTCGAGTGGTGTCCACACCGCGCCACGGGCGAACACGGGCACGCCGTTGATCGTGAGCTGGATTCCGTCGCGCTCCACATCCTCGCCGCACCGCAGCTCGCGAAAGCCCACATGGCCGAGGTCGAGCTCGAGCGCCTCCCCCCCGGCGTCGACGGTCATCGCTACGCGGTAGAGGTTCGGCTCGCCGTGGGTGTGCGGCCACCAGCACTCGACGTCGTCGACCACGAGCTCTCCATGGGCGGTCAGGCCGTCCAGCGACATCGGGCAGCGGAGCTCGCCCCCGTGTCCGGTGAGCTCGAGCGTCACGGCGGTCGGTCCCGGCCCGCCACCGGCGGGGGCTCGCAGCTTCACCCGCGCCGCCAGGATCCCCTTCCCGTCCTCGACCCGGGGCCGCAGCTCGACGTCCTCGAGGACCGCGCCGCGGCGCCGTTCGAGCCGGACCCCGCGCCAGGGGCCGACGACGGGAGGCCCGGTGGGTAGACCGGGAGTGCGTCCCAGGAGCATGGTGCGGAAGAAGCGCAGATTGCCTTGGGACACGACTTTGGTGCGCCACCGCGCGCGCGGGCGCCGGGCAAGCGCGAGCAACGGGGTCAGCGCCCGGCAGCAGATCGTCAGCTCGTTGCTCGCCCGCGCAGTAAGTGACCCGGGGACGTTTGATGATTCACGCGCGTTCGACGTCACGACCAGCTCGGCGCCCACGGGGACGGTGTGCGAGGCGAACATCGAATCGCTCGACAGGACCCGCACGCCGTTCAGGTACACCTCGCTGACCGTGGCGATCCCGTCGAACACGAGCGCGAGCTCCTCCCCCGCTCCTGGCGGTTCCGCGTCGAAGCTCGTCCGGAACCACCAGTCGCTGCCGTCGTAGCCGTCGCGCGGCTCCGCAGGCATCGCCATGGCCGCCGTCCCCGGGACTCGGGCGGGGCGCCACGGCAGGTCGCCGAGCGCATCGGCGCCCGCGCACTGACCCGGGGCCGTGGCCGTGAGCTCCCAGCCGGTGGAGAGCTCACGGACGAGGTGAGCGTCGGTGGTCATGCCAGGCATCGTGTCGCTGTCTGAGCGGATGATCAGCCCGTCGCTTCGCTGAGCGCTTCGAGCGCGCGCGCCCACGCACCGGCCAGGGTCGAGATCAGGGGCTCGGGATCGAACTCCCGGCGGCGCGCCAGCCGGAACGACAGTGCCTTGCAGCCATCGACGATCTCGGACATCGCGTCAGCGATGGGGTCGGCGGCCGGGCCGTAGAGCCAGCGGGCGTGCGAGCCGGCGACCTCGAAGGCCGAGCCCGCCATGCGCACGGTGGCGAAGGCATAGGCGTGGTAGTCGCCCAGCTCGCGCGCGAGCAGCGCCGGCAGCTCCCGCCCGAGCGCGGCCCCGAAGCGCTCGAACGGGTTCTCGCGGGGCCGGCGGGTGAGGTGCTTGCGGAGCAGGGCGATGGCCGCCTCCCGCAGCTCCTCGCCCCGCAGCGGCGCGCCCGCGTCGAAGCGCGCGAGCTCGGTGTACGGCGGCAGGACGTCGTCGGAGTGGTCGCCGATCCTGAACACGCCGCGGTAGTCCTCGCCCTCGAGCTCGTAGAGCCCGGCGCTGTGGAAGTAGCGCAACTGCTCGCGTTCGGGGTCGATCGCGTCGGCCGCCACCGAGGTCTTGACGTGCTGGTTGCGGTAGCTCGTGGAGGCGGTGTCGGGCAGGTGCCAGGAATCGAGCTCGACGATGATCGTCCGTCCCCGCTCGATCTGCTCGGCCATCTGCACCGGCAACAGCCGGTAGGGCTGCATCTCGTGGATGTCGATTCCGAAGAGCAGCTCGAGATCGTCGGGGGGTGGCTTGAAGAATGTCCACTGATCCCCTTCGAAATCCATCCGCACGAGATGACCGAACGCCGCCAATGGCTCGTAACCGGACGCGTGCAGGAGCTCGATGATGACGTCCGTGTAGCAGTTCGTCTCGAGGTAGCTTCGACCCTCGCCGTGGAGCAGATGGGGGCGGTAGTGGGCCGGATCCTTCCCGGTAAGGCTGGTCAGGCCTCGTACCGTCGCATCACTCATCGGACCACAGCTCCGCTCGCACTGCCGCCGGCCACGCGTCCGGATCGAGGCCGTGCGTGCGCAGAAGCGCCAGCACGATGCGCTCGTGGCCGAACCCCAGGCACGCGGTGTGCGCGGTGCTCCTGTCCGCCAGCTCGAGCCCGAAGGTGGACCCGAAATGGTCGAGGTGGTGGTTGAACGACGCCATCGCCGACGGCTCGGGCCCGGCGATGTACACGAGCAGCTCGAGCTTCAGCGACTGCTCACGCTGGTTGGCCGCGAGCATCCGGCCGCGCCGGCCGAAGAAGGGATCGTTGGCGTTGTCCAACCCAGCATCGAGCCCCATCGCCCGCAGGATCTCGAGACCCCGCTGGGCCCACTCGTCGCGCCAGGCGAGCACGTTCTCGGGCTCGCCGATGCGGACGAGCTCGTGCTGGTGGAACATCTGCCGGCGGGCGGGATCGTGCGAGGGCTCGTGGCGAAACACCCACCCCCCGCCCGCGTCGACGAACACGCCGCCCGGGGCGAGGCGGCCGCGGGCGGCGATGGCGGGATACACCGGATAGCAGGCGGCGGGCGTCAGGATCAGATCGGTCATCCGCTGGAACTCGCTCCAGTCCTCGTGACGGCCCGCGCGCTCGGACTGCACCGCCGCCTGCGACTCGTCGCCCTCGAACGAGAACACGCTGCCCGCGAGGTGCGGGAACGAGTTCAGGTAGCCGCTGCGCTCGAGCTGCTCGCGGGGCAGAACGGGCGGGAAGCGCAGGGGCTCGGCCCCGCGACTCGCCGCCTCCGCCGCCAGGCGCCGATCGAGACGGGCGCGAACGTCCTCGAAGGCGGCACCGTGCCCATAGATCCCGGGCACGCCGCAGTCGATGAGCAGGCCCTTGGCGAGGAGCTCGCGCAGGAACTCGGCCTGGTCCTGAGACGCCGGCCTGACCCCGGAAGCCAACGAGCTCACAGCTCCTTGGCGACGAGAAGCAGGCCGGCGTCGATGGTGTGAATCCGCTCGTTGGCGACCATCAACCGCGCCGACAGGGCATCGCGTAGCTGGCGTCCCACGCCGTACTGGGAATCGTTCTTGTAGGCGGCGATCCCGATGACCTCGAGGACGCCCATGCACACGCGCGGAGCCTGTTCGGAGGTGGCGAGCTTGAGATTATTGAAACGGAGCACGGCCGCCACCGTCCCCAGCCGCTCTCGATCGGAATCCGCGGCGAGGAACTCATGGAGCGCCGACTCGACCTCGGCGCGCAGCATCGACAGCTCGCTCATCACGCGCGAGAGGCTGTGGGCGGCCGGCACCGGCTTCCCGGGGCTCCTTCGCGTCGCCGCGCGCACGAAGCTGCGGCCGCGCTCGAACGCCTCGGTGGCGATTCCCAGCCACACGAACGACCACAGGATGTGTGACAGCGGGACGAGCGACTCGCTGATCATCGTCGAGAACGGCGCCGCGAGGATCTGGTCCTGGGTGAACCGCGCCCGGACCACGAAGCCAGGCGAGCACGTTCCCCGCATCCCGATCGTGTCCCACGTCCCCATGGGTTCGAGCTCCATCTCCGAGGCGCGGCTGAGGACTAGGACCTGATCGCTGGGGTCGGCCTCCGCGGAGCGACGAACCGTGGTCAGGAGGTCGTCGGCGTAGGCGCCGTAGCTGACCGTGGGCGCCTGCTTCTCGAACGTGAGCCCGCCGTCGGCGCCCGCCGTCACGCCGGCGATCGAGCGGCTCATGTCGCCACCGGTCCCGATCTCCGAAGTCACCGACGCGATCAGGCGCTGCTCGCCGGCGAGCTCGCGGAGGTAGGACTCGAACCATGGGGCGCCGTCGAGATGGCGCACGATCGTCCCTACCTGGATCTGGTGCATGGCGAAGATCATCGCGGTCGAGGAGCAGCGGCGGGCGAGCTCGAAGCAGCCGCGTGCGATCGCCTCCAACGAGACGCCGGGGCCGCCCAGGTGCTCGGGCACGTATGCCGACAGCGCCCGCGCCTCGCGCAGCGCCTGCACCGCCTCGCTCGGGAAGCGCGCCTCATGGTCGACCTCATCGGCGTGCACGGCGGCGATGTCGGTGGCGATCTGGCGCATCCCGGCGACGAACTCCAGGTCGCGATCGGCGAGAACGCTCACTGGTGGACCCCCACCACCCGAGTTCGCCGCCAGGCGAACTCGCAAGCGTGGACGAAGTCCGCGCCGCTCACGCCGCCTGCGCCTGAAGCTCATGGATCGCCGCGGCGATCCCCGCGATGGTGTCGAAGACGCTCCGCTTCAGCATCCGGTCGGGGAACTCGATGTCGAAGGTGTCCTCCAGGGCCAGCATGACGTTGACGCTCGCATGCGAGCTCATCCCGGCCGCGAACAGGTCAGCGCCTTGGCCGATCGTCTCGACGTCGACGGGAAGGCGCGCGTGGTCGGCGAGGACGCGGCGGATGTCTGCCATCAGGGCGTCCATGCCGCTCCAGGGCCCTCGGCGAAGACGATCGCGGCAGCTGCATGTCGATGGTAGGTCGTGCTGAGATGCAGGGTCTCCACGCCACGCCGGCGCGCCAGGGCGGCGGCCTCTCCGCTCAGCTCGAGCGACAGGCGACCGCCGGCGTCCCGGCAAACCCCGATCGACCGCCAGGGAAGCGGCTCGTCGCCGCGGCCGAGCGCCTTCATCGCGGCCTCCTTGGCCGCGAAGCAACTCGCCAGGAGCCGCGGATCATCGTCGCACTGCTCCTGCTCGGTTTTGGTGTACACGCGCGTGACATACCTGTCCCCATAGATTTGCATTGACTCGCGGACCTCCTCCGCGAGTACGAGGTCTATTCCTACCTTCATCGACAGAAATCGACCGTGATTGAGCGTATTTGACCGCATGTGGCTGTCAACCCTCCCCGGAGCCGGCCGCCCGCGCCACGTAGAACAGCCACGCCCCGTCTCCGGGCTCGCCCGCCGCCACCGCGCGACCGTCGCGATCGAGACACTCGACGAGCTCGTAGCCAAGTTCGTCGAGCTGCCGAGCCTGCGCGTCGCGGCCGATGTAGTAGTGGAGCAGCGCATAGTTGTGCGCCAAGTCGTTGATGATCGAGTAATCCTGGCCGCGGTACTCGAGGGGGGCCAGTCGCCGGCGGTTGCGCGCCCGTGTGCGCCCTTCTCTCGGCACCCGCGTGGCCGCCGTCGCCAGCTCGATCAGCGGCTTTGACAGCGCCCGCCGGGCCACGCGGCGGAGCTTGCCGCCGGCGGCGGGGCTCGGGGCCGACACGACACCGGCGGGCTGGGCGAGATTGTGCGAGGAGAAGATGAGCAGCCCGTCGGGCGCCAGCAGTGCGCGGAGCTCGGACAACACCCGCCGACGCTCGGAGTCGTCGAACACATCGATCACGCTGTCGACGGCGAGGATCGCGTCGAACACTCCTTCGGTGCTCGCTCCGATCGCCCCGAGGTCGCCGACGCGCGCGCTGGCCTGCGGGTATTCGCGCTGGCAATGGGCGACCATCGCCGAGGAGATGTCGATGCCATCGACCTCGCCACCGAGCAGGACCAGGTAGCCGAGCAGGCGCCCGGCGCCGCAGCCGACCTCGAGCACACGGCTCGACAGCGCTTCGCGGTAGCGCACGAGCAGGAGCACCTCCACGGGGTGCAGCGTCCGATGCGCGTACGCGTCGACGTCGGGTCCGGCTCGCCAGTGATCGGCGTTTATTCGCGACTGAGCGCCGCTCTCCATCGTCTCAGCGAGACTAGCTTAGGTCTCGCTCCGGCCCCGGGAGATCGCTCGATCGACCCCCGGCGCGCGCCCTACGTCTCACTGCGACCTCGGGAGATCGCAATCTCGCCGGTGCGCGCCATCTCGATCAGGCCGAAGGGCCGGACCAATCGCTCGAACGCCTCGATCTTCTCGTAGGTGCCGGTCACCTCGACGACCACCGAGCGCTTGGTGACGTCGACGATCTTGGCGCGGAAGATCTCGCAGATCTGCATCACCTCGGTGCGGGCGGCGCCGTCGGCGTTGACCTTGAACAGCGCCAGCTCGCGGGCCAAGGTCTCCTCAGGTTCGAGGTCGCGGATCTTGATCACGTTTACGAGCTTGTGGAGCTGCTTGGTCACCTGGTCGATGGGGTGCTTGGCCCCGTCGAGGGTCAGGGTCACGCGGGACATGGAGGGGTCGTCGGTGGGTCCGACGGCAAGCGTGGAGATGTTGAACCCTCGCCTGGCGAACAGACCGGCGATCCGCGTCAGGACACCGGGCTTGTTCTCGACGAGGATCGAGAGGATGTGCTTGCGCCCGGTGCGCAGTCCGGCCGTTGCCTCGAGCTCGTCGAGCGAGAGGATCTCTTTTGTCGCGGGCTCGCCCATCAGCCGACCATGTCCCGCGCCGCCTTGCCCGCCGGAATCATCGGGTAGGTGTTCTCCTCGCGCGTGACCCGGACGTCGACGAGCACCGGCCCTTCGAGCGCGAGCGCGTCCCGCATGTCCTGCACCAGCGTGTTCTTGTCTTCGAAGCGCAGGCCGGTGGCGCCGTAGGCCTCGGCGACCTTGACGAAATCGGGCCACTGGCCCATGTCGACCTGGCTGTAGCGCTTGTCCCAGAACAGCTCCTGCCACTGGCGGACCATGCCGAGGTAGCCGTTGTTCATGATGAACACCTTGATCGCGATGCCCTCCTGCGAGCAGGTTGCGAGTTCCTGCATGTTCATCTGGACCGATCCGTCCCCGGCGATGCACACCACGGTCTGGTCCGGGCAGCCGACCTTGGCCCCCATCGCCGCGGGCAAGCCGAAGCCCATCGTCCCGAGGCCGCCAGAGTTGATCCACCGGCGCGGCTTGGCGAAGTGGTAGTACTGGGCCGCCCACATCTGGTGCTGGCCGACGTCGCTGGTGACGATGGCGTCGCCGTCGGTGGCCTCATAGAGCGCCTGGATCATCTGCTGGGGCTTGATCTCCGAGTCCTGCGAGGGCTCGTAGCCGAGGGGGTGGCGCTCGCGCCACGCGTGGATCCGCGACCACCACTCGTCGAGCCGCGCCGGGTCGGGCGCGAGCGCGCGATACTCGGCGGTGAGCCTGGGGAGGATGTTCCTGGCGTCCCCGACGATGGGGATGTGCGCGGGCACGTTCTTGGAGATCTCGGCCGGATCGACGTCGATGTGGATGAACTTGGCCCGCCGGGCGAACTCCGACAGCTTGCCGGTGATGCGGTCATCGAAGCGCGCGCCGATGGCAACGATCAGGTCGGCCTCGTCCATCGCGTAGTTGGCCGACCGCGTTCCGTGCATCCCGAGCATCCCAAGCCATTGATCGTGAGGAGCGGGGAACCCGCCGAGGCCCATTACCGTGCACGTGACCGGGAAATGGTCGGAGAGCGCCAGTTCGGTCAGGTCGGCGGCAGCATTGGCGTTGATGACGCCCCCACCCGCGTAGATCACCGGGCGACGCGAGTTCGCGAGCGCCTTGGCGGCCAGGCGGATCTGCTTCTGGTTGCCGTCGACCGTCGGCTGGTAGCCGGGCAGGTGCACGTCGGTCACCGGCTCGTAGGGGATGTCGGCGCGGCTCAGATCTTGCGGGATGTCGACGACGATGGGCCCGGGCCGACCGGTCCGCGCCACGTGGAACGCCTCGTGTATCGAGCGCGGGATCTCCATCGGATGCTGGATCATGAAGCTGTGCTTGACGATCGGCATGGTGATCCCGATCGTGTCCGCCTCCTGGAAGCCGTCGGTGCCGAGCAGCTCGGTGCGGACCTGACCAGTGATGAACACCACCGGGACCGAGTCCATCATCGCGTCGCAGATCGGCGTCACCAGGTTCGTCGCCCCGGGACCGCTCGTGCCCAGCGACACGCCGACCTTGCCGGTGGCCTTGGCATAGCCCTCGGCAGCGTGGCCTCCGCCCGCTTCGTGGCGGACGAGGATGTGCCGGATCCCGGCGTCGTAAAAGGCATCGTAGGTCGGAAGGTTGGCGCCGCCCGGGAGGCCGAATACGACGTCGACACCCTCCGCTTTCAAACATTCCATCAGAGCGTCAACTGCGCGCATGGAGAGCTCGCCTCCTTCCGTTTTGCCGGGCGGGCGAGTCTAGCAGCGGCGGGAGTGGGTATCCGCCGCAGGACGGGACGAGCGGCGGGCCGGCCGAGCGGCGGGGCGGGCCGCGAACTACCAAAGCCGCCGGCGGCACGGCGGCGCGCCGAACTGCTGTCGATCAGTCCGGAGGGCCCGGACCAAAGGACATCGCTTCGCAGCCAGGGCCGCCCCGCGCGCGGGCCCGGCCCCGCCCCCCAGAAACGCCCACACCCCCTACGCCGCCCGCTCCCGCACCGCCGCCTCGGACAAAATCGCGACATCCGGGAACTCGAGCTCGGTTCCGCACCGCAGGCACAGGGCGTCGTGGAGCTTGACGACCTTGCCGCAGCCCGGGCACTGGCGGCGCAGCTCGTGGTTCTCGGGCCGGGCAGCGATGGCGGTCAGCAGCCCGATCACGGGGATGCAAAACGAGACGACGAACCAGAGGGCGAACGAGCCGCCCTTACGCTTGCCGATGAAACCACCGAGCAGGCCGAGCCACGTGATGATCACGATGAACTGCCAACCCGCCACGGGCCGCTACCAGACGAGAGTCTTGACCGCCCAGAGGACGGCGGCGATGGCCACGACGATTAGCGCGAAGAGAACGATCGTCTTGATGACGCTGATTACCAGGACGATCCCCAGCGCGACCGCAGCGGTCAGAACGAGCCCCGCACCGACGCGACGCATGAGCGGCGCCTTGGCGGGTAGATCGGATTTTGAGCGTTGGAGCGATGCCATACGTGTAGCGTAGCGCTGCGGCCAAGCGGGCTCGGCAATTGCTGTCCCGGCGAGCACGTCGAAGCGCCCGAGATGCGCAGGAGCGCCGTCGCCTAAGGGCACACGTCAGAATTATTGCGGGCTCCGACGGCGTCTGGACGCGCCTGACGCAACACTAATTCTGACGCGCACCCTAAGCGCGCTTGACTTGCTCGTAGCGCGGAGCGGCGTCGCGACCATCGAGGCCGTCGAGGCGCAGGCGCGCCAGGCGGAAGCGCCGGAGCGGCGCCGCCCTGAGGTCGGAGGGCAGCTCGCGGCGATCGGCTACGAGAAGCACGCGAGATGCTGTGAGTGGACGGGTCATGGCTGGCATGATGGAGATTGGGGCGTGTTTCGGCATTGGCCCCGCGTACAAACTTGCTTCTGGGCTATGCGCCGCCAGGCGGGCGAACGGACGTTTGTGCCCGGATCGTGTCGGATCCGCCGCGACCGCTATGATCCGGACGAGACTGGACGCACGGTTGCGACGTTGGCAAACAAGGTCACGGGAGGCCGGTCAGAAGCGATGACACGCGCGGTAATACTTGCCGGGGGACAAGGGACCCGACTGCGGCCATATACCGCTGTGCTGCCCAAGCCCCTGCTGCCGATCGGCGACCGACCGGTTCTCGACATCGTCCTGCGCCAGCTGCGGGCCGCGGGCTTCGAGCGCGCCACCGTGGCGACCGGATACATGGCGGAGCTGATCGAGGCCGTGCTCGACCATCGCAACACCTTCGGCATGGAGATCGACTACGTGCGCGAGACGGACCCGCTCGGAACGGTAGGCCCGCTGGCGACGATAGAAGACCTCGTGGCGCCGTTCTTGGTCATGAACGGCGACATCCTCACCGACCTCGACTACCGCAAGCTGGTCGCCGATCACATCGCCTCGGATGCGATCGCAACCATCGCCACCACCACGCGCCACGTCGACGTCACCCTCGGCGTGCTCGAAACCGAGGACGTGCACGACCCCGATCGCCTGACCGGATACGTTGAGAAGCCGCGGCTCACCTACGACGTCTCGATGGGCGTCTACTGCTTCTCGCCGGGCGTGCTCGAGCACATCGACCCCGGCGTGCATCTCGATCTGCCCGATCTCGTCCTCCGGCTCATCGATCGCGGCGAGATCGTCCGCGCCTGGCGGTCGGACGCCTACTGGGTCGACTTCGGTCGGCGCGAGGACTATGACCGCGCGATCACCGAGTTCGAGCCCATGCGCCACCGGCTGCTGCCGGAGCTCGCGAGCACCCATGACGATGTGCTTCGCTGAGCAGGGCCTGGCTCGTTTCCGCGTGAATCCTTAGCTACGCTCGTTTCCATGGGGAGCAACCTACTCGTGACCGGCGGCGGCGGATTCATCGGCAGCCATCTGTGCGAGGAGCTGGTTCGCCGGGGAGACGCGGTGCGGGCCCTCGTGCACTACAACGGCCGCGGGGACATCGGGCAGCTCGACAACGTCCCCGCCGAGATCCGTAACGAGATCGAGGTAGTGATGGGAGACATCACCGATCCGTTCGCACTCCGGGACACCATGAGCGGGAGCGAGGTCGTTTTCCACCTCGCGGCGCTGATCGCTATCCCCTACTCGTACGTGGCGCCGCACTCCTTCTTCGCCACCAACACCCTCGGGACCGTGCACATGCTGCAGGCGGCGCGCGACGAGGGCGTCACGCGGGTGGTCCACGTCTCGACCAGCGAGTGCTACGGGAGCGCGCAGACCATACCGATCTCCGAGGACCATCCGCTCGTGGCTCAGTCGCCCTACGCGGCCTCCAAGATCGGGGCCGATCAGGCAGCCGGCAGCTTCTGGCGAGCTTTTGGCGTGCCCGTGGTCACCGTTCGGCCCTTTAACACTTTCGGTCCCCGCCAGTCAGCGCGGGCGATCGTTCCCACCATCATCACCCAGGCGCTGACCGATGGGACCGTCCGCTTGGGCGCGCTTGAGCCGACGCGTGACCTGACCTACGTCACCGACACAGCGGCGGGAATGATCGCGGCCGCGGACGCGCCCGATGCCGTCGGCGAGACGATCAACCTCGGGACGGGCGATCATGTCTCGATCGGCGACCTGGCGACGCGGATCTTCGACCTGCTCGAGCGATCGGGCGTCCACGCCCACATCGAGCACGACCCAGGTCGCGTGCGCCCGAGAAACAGCGAGGTCGAGCGCCTGTGCTCGGACCCGAGCAAGGCCAAGCGGCTGCTCGGGTGGAAGCCCGAAGTCTCGCTGACCGACGGGCTCGTGGCCACCATCGCGGCGATCCGGTCGGATCTGGACTCCTATCCGCGCGTGGGCACCTACCAGCGCTGACCACTTTCGTGTGAGCGAGTCCACCCCTCCGGACGCGCCGGCCTCCAAGTCCCTAAGCGAACCAGACGTCGTACGCAACACTGGTCTGGCGTTCGCCGCGCAGGTGGTCACGGCGGGCTTCACCGCTGTCCTCACCCTGTATCTGACGCGGAAGCTCGCCCCCCACAGGTTCGGTGAGTTCTCGCTCGTCATCGGGGTCGTGGGCGTGCTGCTGGTCGTGGCCGACCTGGGGATCGCGTCATCGGCGGGCCGCTTCCTGGCCGAGCAGCGCCGCGACCGGAAGGTTGGGTCAGCCTTTCTGCGCAATGCCGTGATGCTGAAACTGGTCACGGCAACGCTGGTAAGCGGTGCGCTGTTCGCCTCGGCCGGGCCCCTGGCGGACGCGTACGGCAACCACGCGCTCACGTGGCCGTTCCGTGCCGCCGCACTCGTGTTGTTCGGCCAGACGATGTTCAGTTTGTTCTCGAGCGCACTCGTCTCCATCGGACGCATCGCCGCGAACCTCGGCGTGTACACGGCAGAGAGCGTGGCCGAGGCGACGATCAGCATTGCCCTCGTCGCGTTCGGCGGTGGGGCCACGGGAGCAACCTTCGGTCGCGCCGCCGGGTACGTCGTGGGCGCCCTCACCGCGGCTCTCCTCACCTACCGCGTGTTCGACCGGCGCGCCGGCGCTTCGGAAGCGCCCAATCGCACCCAGATGATGCAGATCAGCCGGTATGCGGGCGTGCTCTTCGTGGTCAACGGCGTATGGGCATTGCTGAGCCAGACCGACATCCTCCTGATCGGCGCCTACGTTGGGATCACCCAAGTCGGATTCTTCTCGGCGCCCATGCGCCTGGCCAACCTCCTCCACTATCCGGGGCTCGCGGTCCAGAACAGCATCGCTCCGCGGATGGCCAGCGGGCCCGGCGTCGAGCCCGACGTCGAGTCCTTCCGTGGCGCGCTGCGCTACCTGGTGATCCTCCAGGCCGGGGTCGTTGCGGTGATCCTGGTGTGGGCCGGGCCGATCATCGCGCTGCTCCTCGGCAAGAACTATGGCCCATCGGCACCGGTGCTGCGCTCGCTGGCGCCGTTCATCTACCTCCAGGGCCTCGGGCCCCTGGTGTCGGTCGGCGTCAGTTACATGGGGGAATCCCGGCGACGCATCCCGGTGGCCCTCGGAGCCCTGGCCATCCAGATCATCCTCTCGGTCATCCTCATTCCCAAGCTTGGGGCGGTGGGCGGCGGGATCGCCACCTCGGTCGCCTATGTTTTCTACACCGTCGGCCACCTGCTGATCTGCCGCTTCCTGCTCTCGATGTCGCTGCGGCCGTTTCTCATCTCGACTGCGCGTTCGCTCATTGCCGCGGCCGCCGGAGCCGCCGTGCTCGCTATGGCGGGAACGCATCGGCTAACGCTCGTCGGATGGTTGGCCGGAGGAACGGGCGGCATCGTTGTGTTCATCGCCGTCCTCTTTGCCAGCCGAGAGATCACCGTAAGCGAGGTCCGCGGTATCCACGCTGCGCTGACCGGCGCGGTGCGAGCCCGCCGCCGGAGAAATGTGCACACCTCCGACACGGCCTACAATGGTGGGAACCTGAAAAGCCGCGAACGAGTGCTTCGACGCGGACCGGCGCTCCCGGGTCGGAATCAGGGACAGGGCACTGCTTCGATGGCCTTTCCAGAATCGACACCGTCCAAAAACCAACGGCTCAGCGCGGCCTTGAGTCCGGCCGCGGACTGGATCGTTCCGGTCGACAGCGAACGCAGCTTTGCGGCGTACCTGGGGGCCATCTGGGCAGGGCGGTGGATCGTTGTCGTGGTCGTGGTAGCGGCCCTTGCCGGTGCGGTCGCGTACGTCGGATTGGCGCCCAAGGTCTACGAGGCCCACTCCCAGTTGCTCATTACCCCGCTGCCCGCCAACGCATCGGTCGCCGGCCTCGGGCTCATCCAGCAGTCGGCCGTTCCTCAGAACGACATCGAGACCGGTGCCGGTTTCGTAAACACGACCGTCGTGGCCCAGCGCGTGCGCCAGATCCTGGGATCCAACCAATCACCCCAGCAGCTGCTGCAGCAGATCACGGTCAACCCGGTCGCCAACACCGATGACGTGGACATCGCCGCGAAAGGCAACAGCCCGGCGCAGGCCTCACGACTCGCCGACGCTTTCGCCAACGCGACCGTCGCCGATCGCACGGCAGCCCTCAACGCCCAGCTTACTCAGCGCATTGCCACCACCAAGGGGCAGATCAACAGCCTGGGTAACAACAACGGCGCAGCCAAGGCCGCGCTGGAGACTCAGCTTGGCGAGTATGAGACGCTGCAGACAGGTTCAAACCCCAACGTGCGCGTTCAGGCCCTGTCGAACCTTCCCACCGCACCGATCTCACCCAAGAAGGCACTCACCCTCGTCGCCGGCCTGATCGGCGGGGTCGTGGCCGGAGTCGGACTGGTCTTCGTCATTCAGCTCCTCGATCCGAGGTTGCGGCGTGAAGACGAACTGCGCGAGGGCTACAAGCTGCCCATCCTGGCGCGGGTGCCGAAAGCACCCAGGCGCGGCCGCAAGCGCCGGGGTGGCCCGATGGTGCCCAACCAGCTGACCCCGGAAGCCACCGACGCCTTCCGCACTCTGCGCGCCGTGCTCAGCAGCCGCAAGAGCGGGACGGGCGAGGGTCGCACCATCTTGGTTACCGGTCCAACGCCGTTCGACGGCAAGTCGACCACGGCGATCAACCTTGCCGCGACCCTCGCGGCCTCCGATGAGCGGGTGCTGCTCATCGAAGGCGACATCCGCCGTCCCAGCATCGGGGCCGCGCTCAACATCGCGGTTCCCGACGAGCCAAGCCCGCTGGAGAATGATGAGAGCGTGCTCTTCGGCCGGTACACGCTCGAGGACGCGCTCGTGGACACGGCACTGGCCGAGGGCGAGAATTCGCCCCATTTGCGCATGCTCCTCGCGCCGCACCGCAACGGCGCGGATGCGCCACCACTGTCGCCCGCCGCGTTCCGCGCGATGTTGGCCGCCGCTCGCAGCATCACCGACTGGGTGGTAATCGATGCACCCCCACTCATCTACGCGCCCGAGCTCCTGTCCGCATCAGGACTGGTAGACGACGTAATCCTCGTCGTGCGACTTGGAAACACCAATCTCGGCAACCTCAACGAGACCGCGGAGATGCTCGCGCAATACGGCGTCCGCCCCACCGGCTTCGTCGTCATGGGGACCTCGGGCCACTCCGAGTACTACTGACGCTGGCCCGCCAGCCGCGCCGCGATCGCCTCGAGCTTGTCGACGAACGTCTCGCGGCTGCAGTGCTCCTGGACGTAACGGCGGCCGTTGGCCCCCATCCTCTCCGCCCTGACGGGGTCGCGCATGGCTTCGGTGAGACTCGCGGCAAGCGCTGCGGGGTCCCCGGGAGGGCACGCAATGCCCGCGTCTGAGCGTTCGAGCAGACGCGCTGCGTCACCGGCCGCGGCCGCTACGACGGGACGGCTTGCCGCCATGTACTCGAGCATCTTCGTCGGGAGGGCGTCTTCGAACAGCGGCACGTCGCGCAGGCACAGCACGGCGAGGTCCGCCGAGGCAATCAACCCCGGAACCTTGCTGCGGTCCACTCGACCTTCGAAGTGAACGTTGGTCAATCCTTGCTCGATGGTCTTGCGCATGAGCTCCTCACGCTCGGCGCCGTCACCAACGATGAGAAATTCAAAACGCGTTGGGGCGCCGTTCTCCGCGCTTGCCAGTTCCGCCGCAGCGTCGATCAAAGTACCGACGCCCTGAGCCATGCCGACCGTTCCGCAGTAGATGACACGGCGCGGGTCCGAGCCGCGTGGCGGACCGCCGGCGAAGCGGCCGGGATCGACGGCATTGGGAAGATGGACGGCCCGGTCCGCCGGGACGCCGTCACGCAGCAGCGTTGTCCGCATTCCCGCCGTGGGAACGGTGATGGCAGCCGAGTGCCGGTAGGCGAAGCGCTCGAGGATCTCGGCCAGGCGGATCGCTCGCGGATTGCGCAGCATCCCCAGCTGCACCGCCGACTCCGGCCACAGGTCCGCGACGTTGAGCATCAATGGCGCGCGCCACGCCCGCGCGATCGCGACCGCAGAAACCGCCGTGAACAGCGGTGGGCTCTCAGCGATCACCACCTCGGGTCGTCCCGCCATGGGTGAGGCAAGGACCGAGCTGATGGAAAATGACGCGTGGTTGACCAAGCGCCGGGCAAATCCACGGTTGGGCGCAGGATATACCAGCGCGCGGAGCACGCGGATATTGCCCATGCGCTCGCGCACCAGCAAGCGTCGGCGGTAACCCTCGGGGATCATCCCATCGGGGTAATTGGGGAACCCGGTGAGCACCGTCACGTCGTGTCCCCGGTCGCTGAGAAGCTGAGCGGTTTCCAGTATGCGAGTCTGTGGAGCTCCGACCTCCGGATGGAAGTAATGGCTTACGAAGAGAATTCGCATGACTGAACACTCTATAGAGCAACCCTTGCTTGATCAGGTGCGGCTCGGCGTGTTCCTGAACATGCCTATGCACGAGGTCGACGGCGAGTACACGGCGCGATATCCGCACCTGTTCGACTTCTTCCTCGCCCTGGGTAGCCAGACCGCGGAGACCGTGTTCGTGCTGCCGCTCAAGCACGGCGGACGGAGAAACCCTGACTACGGAACCGTCACCCTGCCAGAAAACGTCAAGGTCGTCGGGCTTCCCCATTGGAGCAGCGCACGCATGCTCGTCCGGCGCATTCACCTCATCTTCCCTGCCGCCGTCTGGGTAGCCGCGACGTCGGGCCGCGAGTTCGACATCGTCGGCGCCGTGGCGCCGAGTGTCGTGGGCACCATCCTCATCGCCGCGGCACGGCTTCGCCGCCGTCCGGCCTTTCTCCTCGTACGCGGTGAGAAGCAGCGAACGGTCCGGTGGATGATGGGCGACCGTCGCGCCCGCCCCTACGTGGCCGCGCTGCGGGTGATGGAGGCACCGGTGCGCCACTGGATCAGGTCGGGCGTGCCCACCTTCGTCGCTGGGCACGAGCTGGTAGACCGTTACGAGGCTCCAGGCGCCCGTCTCCACGATCTCTACCCAGCGCTCAGCCGAGACTTTCCGCTCGCTTCCGGCCCACGCACCAATCACACAAAGCCCGACACGCTTGCCCTGGTCACCGTGGCTCGACTATCGGGCGAGAAGGGAATCGACGACCTCCTACGCGGCCTCGCCATCCTGCGCGACCTGAGCGTTCAGGCGACCCTCGAGATCGTCGGCGAGGGCCCCGACCGCGAGGCGCTGGAAGCGCTCGCGCTCGAGCTCGGGCTCAGCGATCTCGTCACCTTTTCCGGCTTCATTCCCCACGGCCCTCAGCTCGTGTCCGCGCTGGACGCCGCCGATGTGTTCGTGCTCCCGTCTCGCTCGGAGGGCTTGCCGCATTCGTTGGTCGAGGCCATGGCCCGGGCGTTGCCCGTGGTCGCTACCGCGATCGGAGGAATCCCGGCCTTCCTGCGCGGCGGCGGGGGCGTCGTCCTACCGGTAGGCGATCCGGGGGCGCTCGCGGTGGCCCTGACAGAGCTCTCGCGCGATCCGGCTCGTTTGGCGGAACTCAGCCGCCGCGCCCTGGAGAAGGCCAAGCGAGTCCTTCCCGAGACGCAGCTCCGCGAGTTCTGCGCGCGCTTGGTCGACGCCTACCCGAGGCTCGGTTCGCGTTCACAGTGAGTAGATATAGTCGCCGTCATCGTGGCTAGCACCAACGGAATGGTGGCTTCGCACCGGATGACCTCGCCGCGCGAAGTCGGTGGGCCGACCGCGCTGTTGATCCTTGCCGCAGTCCTGTCCTTCGGGTTGATCGGCATCCCCGCGGGCCTCAATCCCGTCGCCGTGATCGGGGGCGCCGCCGCCGCCGTGTTCGTCGGGCTGATCCTCTCCGACGTGACGGTGGGGCTGCTGTGCTTCGGGCTCGTCGCCTTCTTCGAGAGCCTGCCCGGGGTGAGCGGGACCGTTTCCGCCGCCAAGCTGGCGGGCGTCCTCGTTGCCCTGTCATGGCTCGCCACGCTCGCCATACGCTCGACGGTAAGGCGCGGGTTCATCGCCTCGCACCCGACTCTCACCTTCGCGGTGGTGGCCTTTCTCGGATGGTCGGCGATCAGTCTCGCGTGGGCCAAGCAGCCCTCGGTGGGCGTCACGTCGATCACGCGCTACGGACTCAACCTGCTCCTGCTGCCGATCGTCTACGCGGCGATCCGGAACCGGCGGCACGTCCTCTGGCTGGTGGGAATCCTCGTGGCGGGCGCGGCGCTCTCGGCCCTGTACGGCATCGTGTTCGCGCGCGGCAGCGCGCTGGCCGAGGGAACCTCGCGACTGGCCGGATCCGGGCAGGACGCCAATTACCTGGCGGCGCTGCTCGTTTCCGGCGTCGTGCTCGCCGTCGCCCTACTCAGCATCCGCACTCTCCCCCCGCTCGTCAGGGCCCTCGCGTTCGGCGCCGTCCTCCTCATGCTCGTCGCGCTCATCGACACCGTCTCACGCAGCGGGATGATCGGGCTGGGAGCCGCGCTGCTGGCCGGGATCGTCTTTGCCGGGCGCGGGCGTCGTTTCGTGTTCGTCGCCATCGCGGCGGCCATCGCTCTGTCCGTGGTCGCCTACTACGTCAGCGTCGCCTCCCCCGCGGCCCGAGCTCGCATCACCACGGTGCAAGGCGGCTCCGGACGCACGAACATCTGGTCGGTGGGCTGGCGCATCGTCCAGGCTCATCCCATCAACGGCATCGGGGTGGGGAATTTCCCCGATACGACGATCGACTACCTCCTGCAGCCGGGGAGCATCGCCTCGTCAACGTTCATCGTCGACAAGCCCCAGGTCGCCCACAACATCTACCTCGAGATCCTCGCCGAGCTGGGGGTGGTCGGTCTGGCACTGTTCCTGGGGATCGTTGGCTTCCTGCTGCGGTGCGGGCTCCGAGCGGCGAAGATCTTCGCCAAGGCTGGGGATCGCCCCATGGACGTGGTGTCACGCGCCGTAGTAGTCGCCACCCTGGGCGTCCTCGCGACGGACTTCTTCATCTCAGACCAGTACAGCAAGTCGCTGTGGCTCCAGCTCGCGCTCTGCCCGGCGCTCCTCGCGGTGGCGAACCGGGAGGCCGCCGCGCGACCGCGCATCGGCTCGACGCCGACGTCGTGATAGGCCGCCAGCCGCGGCGGCTTCGCGTCGTGTCGCTGATCGACCGCGCGAGCAGCCAGGGCGGCGCCGAGCGCTTCGCCGTGGGGCTGGCCACTCACCTCTCGCGCGAGCGCTTCGAGTCCTCGATCTGCTCCTCGCGCGAGCCCGACGCCGCCACCGCCGCGGCGGTGGCCGAGGCGGGCATCCCCCTCGTGACCCTGGGCCGCCAGGCGAAGTGGGACGTGCACCGCATGTGGCGGCTCGCCGAGCTCCTCCGGCGCGAGCGCTTCGACGTCTTGCACGCCCACAAGTTCGGATCGAACCTGTGGGGCACGGTCATCGGTCGCGCCTGTCGCGTCCCCGTGGTCATCGCCCACGAGCACACGTGGACCTATGAGGGGGACCCGCTCCGGGTGTGGCTCGACGGGAACGTCACCGGTCGCCTCGCCACTCGCTACGTCGCCGTCTCGGCCGCCGATCGCGAGCGGATGGTGAGGATCGAAGGGGTGAGCCGCGACAAGGTCGTGGTGATTCCCGCGACCGTGCACATCCCCAGCCTGGGCGGCACCGGGACCGGCGACGTGCGCGCCGAGCTCGGGCTTGCCGCCGACACGCCGCTGATCGCCGTCGTCGCCGTCCTTCGTCCCCAGAAGGCGCTCTCGGTTCTCCTCGAGGCGCACGCGCTCGTCCTGCGCCGCATCCCCGGCGCCCATCTCGTAATCGCCGGCGACGGCGAGTGCCGGCAGGAGCTCGAGCAGCGCAGCCGCGAGCTCGCGCTCGACGGCACCGTTCATTTCCTCGGGCGCCGCAGCGACGTCGATTCGATCTTGGCCGCCGCCGATGTCGCCGCGCTGTCCTCGGACTTCGAGGGAACGCCTCTGTTCATCGCCGAGTGCATGGCCAATCACACCCCGGTGGTCGCCACGGCGGTCGGTGGGGTTCCCGAGGTGATCGAGGACGGAAGCACCGGGTTGCTGGTACCGCCGCGCGATCCGGCGGCGCTCGCCAACGGCCTGACTCGCCTGCTCTCAGGTCCCGCCGAGCGCGAGCGCATCGCGGAAGAGGCGTACCGCTGCCTTGACCGCTTCACCCTCGACGCGGTGGCCGCTCGCTTCGGTGAGCTCTATGAGACGTTGGTGCGCGAGCGGGGACGATGCTAGAGCCCGTAGCCGACCACCGAGCGGCAGGGGCTACCGCTACTGAGGAGGAAGTCGTGCTTGGCCGGATTCGCGTAGCGGGGCATGGCGATGACGTTGCCGATGGCGCTGAAGCCGAGCGTCGGGCGCTGGATGACGTGGGCGTGCGGGCTGTAGAGACAGTTGCGCTCGGCGACGTTGCTGGCACCGACGACCCCGCCCCACCACGACCGGATGGCGTAGCCGCTGAGTGTGGTGCTGATGACGTTGTAGGCGACGATGTTGTCCGAGGATGTGTAGCTGCTGTTGCCGCCGATGACGATGCCCTGGCCCCGGGTGTTGATGACATTGTGGGTCACCTGGGTGCTGTGGGCGTTGGGGTAGAGCTGCACGCCCCAGCCGTAGGGAATGCCCCAGAAGGTGTTGCCGGCGATCGTCGCGCCTACGGTGTTGTCGTCATAGATCCCGTGGTCCTCGAACGGATCGGCCGGGTTGTAGCCGCACTGGTGCACCACGTTGTTGGCGACCAGCGTGTTCGTCGCCTGGCCGAAGCCGATGTCGGAGCCGAGGATGACGCAGCTTTTTGGGGTGTTGTGGTTGGTGATGTCGTTGTAAGTGAGCTGGTCATCGGCGCTCATGATCTGCACCCCGACCTGATCGATGCTC
>JALYZL010000523.1 GCA_030948875.1 Actinomycetota bacterium | reverse complement strand
GCCGAACACCTTGCCGGCTGCGGCGCCGGCGACGTTGGGACCGGCGCCCGAGGCAGCGGCGGCGGCCAGCACGGCCGCGTTCTTGGCGCACCCGGCGAGCTCGACGCCGGTGACGTCGGACGTGCGGGTCACGTCCAAGCCCGCGGCGCCGAGTGATTCGGCAAGCTGACGCGCGAACGCCGAGTCCAGCGAGGCAACCACGATCGAAGCCCCGTGCTCGAGCACCTCCGCGGCGTGGGCCGGCCCGCCGAGCACGCCTACCGCGCGGGCGCGTACCCGTTCGGCAGCGAACGCCGACGGCAATGTTCCAAGCGGCGGGACGAGGCCCTTCGAGAGCACGAGCACGCCCGCGCGCTGCGGGATCCGCTCGCCGTGAGCGGCGAGCACCGCGGGCAGCGATCGGGCCGGCACGGCCAGGCAGATGAGATCGTGCCCCCCCAGCTCGAGGTCGGATGCGCGCGCCACGCGGACCGCGTCGGGGAGCGTGACGCCGGGCAGGTAGTCCGCGTTCTCGCGGGTGGCGGCGAGAGCGCTCGCCTGCTCAAGGGTGCGACAGCCGAGGTCGACGTCGAGACCTGCGCGCGCCAGGGACACAGCCAGGCTGGTGCCCCACGACCCGGCGCCGATGACCGCCGCGCGGCGAACCGGGGGCAGTCCGCCGAGCCACTCCCATTGGAGCATCACACACGGCCAGATGCGTTCGGTTACCGCGCTGGCCAGCGCCCGCGACGGCTGGCTCACGAGCGGGAAGCGCAGCGGGCGACCGGCGCGGATGCGGACCTTGTGCGGGCGGATCCGCCAACCCCTCCGTACGGCCTCCGTGCCGATGAGCGCCATCGGGACGACGGGCGCGCCCGTCTCGAGCGCCAGGCGTCCTACCCCGCGCCGCGGCTTGGCGAGCGCGCCCGGCCGGATCCGAGTGCCCTCGGGGAACATCAACACGATGTCTCCACGGGCCAGGATCGCCTTCGCGGTTTCGATCATGTCCGCGTCCCCGGTGCCTCGCACGACCGGGAAGGCGCCGAGCGAGCTGAGGACCCAGGACTGCAGGCGATGGCGGAAGAGCTCTGACTTCGCGACGTAGTACATCGGCCGCCGCGCCATCGTCCCGATCACGAACGGGTCGAGGAAGCTACGGTGGTTCGAGGCGATGATTACGGGGCCCTGGGCAGGGATGTGCTCACGCCCGATCCGGTTGTATCGGAAGTAGCTATGAAAGAACGGCTGGAGGAAGGCGCGGACGATCCAGTAGACGAACGGGTTGACACCCCGCTCGCGCGCCCGGCGGTGCAGCGAATCGTGATCCATCGCACAATGGCGTACCCGTTCGCCCCTCGCCCGTTACAGTTGCTGATCTCGTCCATGGCAATCGACCGGACACGAACGCTCCGAGGAGCTGTATGCGGCGCCGTAGCGGCGGCCGTCTGGGCCGCCCAGCAGCCGATCGACAAGCTTGTGTTCGGGAGCCGGTTCGACGATGTGGAGTTGCTCGGCCGGGTGGTCGTGGACGGCGACGATTGGTATCCGGCGGGATTGTTCCTCCACGTCCAGAACGGAGCGATCTTCGGCGCCATGTACGCCAACGTCGCGCCCCTCCTCCCGCTCCCACCGGTGGCCCGCGGCCCCGCCGTCGCGCTACTCGAGAATGCCCTTACCTGGCCCCTGGGCAGGGTTTCCGACCGCTTCCATCCCGCGCGCTCGAAGCTCACCACGTTGACGGGCAACCGCCGCGCGCTCGCCCAGGCGACCTGGCGGCACCTCCTCTTCGGCGTCGTGCTCGGCGAGCTGGAGCGCCGCCTGAACGCGGAGCCCGAGCCGGCACCGCCCGCCTACCAAACTGAGTTCTCGACCAACGGTCACGGGTCCCTGGCGCACGCGGTGTCGGTCGAGCCGGCGTCCTAGCTGAAACTCAGAGCCCACGGCCCGACGAGGGAGGAGCATCGTTCTGGAAGATCTTTTGATGATCTGGCGAGTGGCTGGGCGTGACTGGGTGCCGAGCGGGCTGCAAGCTCGAGGCCGCCAGAGCGCAAGAGAGCTTTCGAGAACGGTGCGTTAGCTTGCGCGTCTTGATCACCGGCGCTTCCGGCTTCGCTGGCGGCTACCTGGCCGACGCGTGCACCGCCGCCGGAGACGAGGTCATCGGGTTCTCGCGCAGCGGCGTGGTAGCGACCGGCGTGGGACGGGCGTTCGACCTCCGCGATCTCGCGACCACCCGCGAAGCGGTCCGCAGCGTCCGGCCCGACGCGATCTACCACCTTGCCGCCCTCAGCTCGGTCGGCCGCTCCTGGGAGCACCCGGTGCAGACCGTAACCGAGAACACGGCCACCGCGGTAAACGTCCTCGAGGCGGTCCGCCACGAGGCGCCCGACGCGCGCGTCGTCTGGGTGAGCTCGTGCGAGATCTACGCCGCTGCGCAGCCCCTCCCGATCCCCGAGGACGGCGCGCTCGGCCCCGCCACACCGTACGCCGTCTCCAAGGCTGCGGGCGACCTGCTCGCGCGTGTCTACGCCGAAGCCCACGGCCTCCAGATCGTCCGCGTGCGCCCCTTCAACCACGCCGGACCCGGCCAGCTGCCGATCTTCGTCCTCTCCTCGCTCGCGCGCCAGGCCGCCGAGGCACGCCGCTCGGGCGCTGAGGTCATCCGCATCGTCACGGGCAACCCCGACACCCGCCGCGACTTCACCGACGTCCGCGACGTGGTGCGCGCCTACCGCCTCCTCGCCGAGCGGGGAAGCGACGTCTACAACGTGAGCACGGGAACCTCCGTTTCGACCACCGACCACATCCGCGTGATCGCCGAGCTCATCGCCCCCACCCGCATCGACCACGTCGTCGACCCCGCACTCGTCCGCGCCAGCGAGGTCATGGACCGCCGCGGCTCCCACGAGCGCCTCACCGCCGACACCGGCTGGCAGCCCGAGATCCCGCTCCGTGAGACGATCGCCGACACCATCGCCTGGTGGGAGCAGCACCTCGAGGAGCCCTAAACTCGGCGCCCGGTCCATCCCGCC
>JALYZL010000522.1 GCA_030948875.1 Actinomycetota bacterium | reverse complement strand
CGCGAGATCCCTCTCGTGGGGATCTCGAGCCTGCAGGCCCTTGCCGTCGGCGCCGTCAATACGCGCGAGAAGGGCGCCGACGCGCGGGCCGTGCTCGCCGTGATCGACGCCCGCCGCGGCGAGGCATTCGTGGCCGCATGGCACGCAGTGCAGCGCGAGCTCGAGCCGCGCGCGGTGCGCCCGGAGGCCCTCGCGCTCGAGGTCGGCCGGCTCGCCGCCGCGCACGGCGCGGCCCCGCTGGCGGTGGGAGACGGGGCGCTACGATTCAGGGAGCAGCTCGAGGCCGCGGGAGCTGACGTACCACCCTCGGACTCCTGGCTGCACTTGATTAGTGCCATACACCATTGCCGGCTCGCGGCCGGTCTCCCCGCCACCGCACCGGCCGAGGTCGAGCCGGCGTACCTGCGAGCACCCGACGCGGAGATTGCCTATCGCGAGCGCAACCGGTGACCGAAGTGACAGAAGAGACCATCACGATCCGCCGACTCGGCTATTCGGATCTTCCACAGGTGATCTCCGTGGAGCGCCGGGCCTTCCCGACCCCGTGGTCGCTGGCCATGTTCGTGCTCGAGCTCTCCAAGCCCTCGGGCGTGTGCCTCGCCGCCACGATCGGCGACAAGCTCGTCGGCTACCTGATCTGCTCGCGCTATGACGACGTCTGGCACCTGATGAACGTCGCGGTCGATCCCTCCAGGCGCCGGCGCGGCGCAGGCACCGCGCTGCTGGCCGAGATGCTCGAGCGCGCCGGGCTTGGTCAGGGCCGGTACACGCTCGAGGTGCGCACCTCGAACCTCGGCGCGATCAGCCTCTACGAGCGCTTCGGGTTCGCTGCCGCAGGGACGCGGCGGCGTTATTACCAGGACACCGGCGAAGACGCACTGATCATGTGGCGGCTTCCGCCCGACGAGGCGGCGTCCGGAGCCCGTCACGCGACAAGCCCGACGACGTGCGCGGCGCGGCCTCAGTCTAAACCTCTCCGCCCCCTGATCCTTGCCATCGAGACCAGCTGCGACGACACGTGCGCCGCGATCGTCACCGCCGACGGCGACATCCGCGCGAACGTGATCTCCTCGCAGGGGATCCACGACCGCTACGGCGGCGTGGTCCCCGAGATCGCCTCGCGGCAGCACCTCGACCTCGTCGGGCCGGTGGTCGAGGACGCGCTGCGCAGCGCGGGCGTGGGCCTGACCGCGATCGACCGGGTGGCGGTGACGCAGGGGCCGGGGCTCGTCGGGGCGCTCCTCGTCGGGCTCGCGACCGCCAAGGCGCTCGCGGCCGCGCACGCCCTGCCCCTCGTCGCCGTCGACCACCTGCATGGCCACGTGGCCGCGAGCTGGCTTGGTCCCGAGCCGTTCGATCCGCCCTTCGTCAGCCTCGTCGCCAGCGGCGGGCACACGCTGCTCACCCACGTCACCGACCACGGCCCCGACTCCGAGCTGCTCGGCCAGACCCTCGACGACGCGGCCGGCGAGGCGTTCGACAAGGGCGCCCGCCTCCTCGGCCTCGGCTATCCAGGCGGGCCCGCGCTCGAGCGCCTCGCCCGCGGCGGCAACGCGTTCGCCTTCGAGTTCCCCACCGGCGCGGGAGTCGCCGGACTTGACTTCTCCTTTGCCGGGCTGAAGACGGCCCTGCTCTACAAGGTGCGCGACCTCGGCGAGGCCGAGAGCGAGCGCCGGCGCTGCGATCTCGCCGCCTCCTACCAGCGCGCGATCGTCGAGGCGCTTGCAACCCGGGCCGAGCGGGCGCTCGCGCAGACCGGGCTTGACCGGCTCGCCGTCGGCGGGGGGGTCGCGGCCAACGGCGCGCTGCGCGAGCGACTCCGGGGGCTCGGGGTCGAGCTCGACATTCCCCGGGTCGCGCTGTGCACCGACAACGCGGCGATGATCGCCAGCGCGGCGCGCTACCTCGACGCGCTCCCCTACCCAGACTACCTAGCGCTCGACGTATTCGCCAGCGGGGAGCGCCGGCGATGAGGACGGTGGTCCTCTACGGGCGCGCGGGCTGCTGCCTGTGCGACGACGCCAGAGAAGTGCTCGAGCGGGTGCGCGCGCGCCACCCGTTCGGGCTGCACGAGCGCGACATCGAGGAGGACGACGCGCTCCTACGCGCCTACCTCGAGCGCATCCCGGTGGTCACCATCGACGGCGAGGAGGCCTTCGAGCTCTTCGTCGACGAGGCCGAGCTAACCCGGCGGCTCGCTAGTGCGCCGGTCCGCAAAGGGGTTTCGAGAACGGTGCACTAGAGTGCATTAACGATGAACTACACGGTTCATCGCGGCGACGACCGCGGCCCAGGCAGCGGTGGCGAGAAGGCAGCGCAAGCGGCGGCGCATGCGGCGGGGGAGAAGCTCTCGCTCGGGGTTGCCGCACGCCTCTCGCGCTACCTCCAGGTCCTCACCCAGGCGCGCAAGATGGGCAAGGAGACGATCTCCTCGCAAGAGCTCTCGGAGTACACGCACGTGAACTCGACCCAGATCCGCCGCGACCTGTCGGGCTTCGGGAAATTCGGCAAGCGCGGCGTCGGGTACAGCATCGACTCGCTCGTGTCCCAGATCCGGACCATCCTGCACACCTCGGGCCAGCACAACATCGCCCTATTCGGAGCCGGTCACCTGGGAACGGCGATCGCGTCCTCCGACATCTTTGCCGACCACGGATTCCGGGTCGTCGCCGTGTTCGACGTCGACGACGCCAAGGTCGGCACCTCGGTGGGCCCGCACACCGTGCGCCACAACACTGAGCTCAAGGCCGTCGTAGAGGATGAGGAGATCGTCGTCGCCGTCCTTGCCGTGCCCTCCTCAGCGGCGCAGGCGCTCGCGGACGCCGTCGTCGAGGCCGGGGTGCGGGTCATCTTCAATTACTCCGAAGCACTGCTCCAGGTCCCGCCCGAAGTCACGGTGCACACATCGAGCCCGGCCGTCGACCTGCTCTATGCGCTGTACTTCTATCTCACGTAAGTGCGCGCCAAACCCAGATGCAGCTCGACGTCGACACTGCTCGCGCGGCCTTCGCTGAGTCGACCGACTTCACGGTCGGCCTGGAGGAGGAGTTCGCGCTGCTCGATCCGGGGACGCTCGACCTCGTCCCGCGCTTCGAGGAGCTCCGCGACGCGGCGGCCGCCGACCCGGCGCTCGCGACGTCGATCGCCGGCGAGCTGATCTCATCGGAGATCGAGATCCGCTCCGGCCGGGGCGAGGACCTGGCCGCCGCGATCGTGGCCCAGCGCGACCGCCGGCGGCGCCTGTTCGCGCTCGCCGCCGAATGCGGTGTCTCCCTCGGCGCGACGGGCACCCACCCGTGGGCCGACTACCGCGAGCAGCGCATCATCGCGACCGAGCATTACCGCCGCGTGGACAACGAGCTCAAATACGTGGCGTGGCGCAACAACACGTTCTCGCAGCACGTCCACGTCGGGATCCGCGACAGCGACCGCGCCGTCGCCGTGTGCGACCGCCTCCGCCCCGTCCTGCCCACCCTGCTCGCGGTCTCGGCGAGCTCGCCCTTCGTCGACGGTCGCGACTCGGGGCTGCACAGCGCGCGCAGCCAGATCTTCACCAAGAGCTTCCCCCGCTGCGGCGTGCCCGACCCGTTTGGCGACTGGGACACTTTCGCCGCCTACATCGATTTCCTGCGACGAACCCGATCGGTGGTCGAGTACACCCAGGTGTGGTGGTCGGTGCGGCCGCACTTCTCGTTCGGGACGGTTGAGGTGCGGATCTGTGACGTGCAGCCGACGGCCGCCGAATCCGAGGGCCTCGCCGCGCTCATCGTGGCCTGCGTGGCGCAGGCGGCGCGCGACTACGACGACGGCCGGCGCATCCCCGACCTTCCTGGCCGCCTGATCGAAGAGAACATGTGGCGCGCGCTGCGCTACGGCCTCGACGGCAAGCTGATCGATCTCGACCGCGCCGAGGAGCGCCCCGCGGCCGCGGAAGTCGAGCGCCTGCTCCAGTGGACGGCGCCCGCGTGTGCCGAGCTCGGCCTCGACGTCGTGCTCCCCGAGCTCAACGGCTCCCAGCGCCAGCGCCGCCTGATCGACACGGGCACGAGCATGGCCGATATCTACGCGGCCTCCGTTGCCGAGACCCGAGCGACCTATAGTCAGAGCCCGGTCGCCGAGACGGGCCGTCTAGGATAAATAGCGTCGTGAGTACAAGCGAACAACCGACAGAAGAAGAGCTGCGCGCCGCCTACGAGGCGGAGATGAAGCGGCTGCGCATTGAGCAGGTTCTGCTCGAGAGCGTCGTCTCACTCGTCAACCTCGGCATGCGGCGCACCGGGCTCGCCCCCGGGACCGAGGGAGAGCGCGACCCCGGTCAGGTCTACCTGGCGATCGAGTCGGTCCGGGCGCTGCTCCCGATCATCGAACAGGTTCTGCCCGAGCAGGCGGGTCCGATCCGCGACGCCGTCTCCCAGCTCCAGCTCGCGTTCGTGAAGATCGGCGGGCAAGGGGCGACCGGCGCCCCACCGGGGGCGGGTGGGACGAATACCCCCGCACCGGCAGGCGAGGCGGGCGAGCAAGCCCCGCCGCCCGCGGGGCAAGCCCCGCCGGCGGCGCCACCAGAGCCCGAACCCGCCAAGCCAGGCGAGCCGGGGCCGGCGCAGAAAAGCGGACGGCTCTGGATTCCGGGCCAGTAACGGGACCTTCGGCATGCCGATGCCGGGATGTTCAATGGAATCGGCACGGACGCCGATTTCACCGGCAGCCGAACTCCCAAGGGCCGAAGGCTCCCCGCTCGGAGGACATTCCGCCGCCTAGGCCAGTAGACTCGCGCCCTCCAGGGCCCCATCCGAGCTAAACGGGTAGAGGGCCCCTTCTCACTTGTCTGGGCGCGCCTTCTGCGCGCGCTTGCTCTCGATCTGAACCTGCTCTCCGGAGGAACACTTGTCAAGCTTTCTGACGCACCATGGCGTCCTGGTCGCGCTCGTGGGCGCAGCCGCCGCCATCCTCTACGGCGCCGTCACCGCCCGGTCGCTGCTGGCGCTTTCTCCCGGCAACGAACAGATGCGCTCGATTTCCGCTGCCGTGCAGGAAGGCGCTCGCGCGTACCTGAACCGCCAGTACACGACGATCGCCGGCGTCGGGGTCATCCTCTTCATCGCGTTGATCCCGATCCAGAACATCCGCGTCGCCATCGGCTTCGCCATCGGCGGCGCGCTGTCGGCCGCCGCCGGCTACATCGGCATGAATGTCTCGGTGCGGGCCAACGCACGCGTCGCCGAGGCCGCCCGTAGCGGCATCTCGCGCGCGCTTGACGTCGCGTTCCGCGCCGGCGCGGTGACCGGAATGCTCGTCGTCGGACTTGCCCTCATCGGCGTCGCCGGCTACTACGGCGTACTCACCTGGATCGCCGGCGAGAGTACGAGGCAAGCCGTCGACGGCCTCATCGGCCTCGGCTTCGGCGGCTCGCTCATCTCCGTATTCGCCCGCCTCGGCGGCGGCATCTTCACCAAGGGCGCCGACGTCGGAGCCGACCTGGTGGGGAAGATCGAGGCCGGCATCCCCGAGGACGACCCGCGCAACCCCGCCGTCATCGCCGACAACGTCGGCGACAACGTCGGCGACTGCGCCGGCATGGCCGCCGACCTGTTCGAGACCTATGCGGTCACCGCCGTCGCGGTCATGCTCCTGGGGATCCTCCTCTTCCAGCAGACGAGCGCGCTCGCGCTCTATCCGCTCGTCATCGGCGGCGTCTCCATCATCGCCTCGATCATCGGCACGTTCGCGGTCAAGTCCAAGACCGGGAACGTGGAGCGGGCGCTCTACCAGGGCCTCGCGGTCTCCGGCGGTCTCGCCGCCCTGGCGTTCATCCCCGTCACCAAGTGGCTGATGGACGGCGTCGTCTACAAGGGTGGCGTGGCCGGCCCGCACTGGTGGAAGTTCTACCTGTGCGCGCTCATCGGGCTCGGTGTCACCGCACTGCTCTTCTTCATCACCGACTACTACACCTCGACGCGCTTCTCGCCTGTCAAGAGCACCGCCAGCGCCTCGCAGACCGGCCACGCCACGAACATCATCCAGGGCCTCGCCCAGGGCTACCAGGCGACAGCGCTGCCCGCCCTCGTCATCGCGCTGGGAATCTTCGGCTCTTGGAAGCTCGCCGGCGGCGGCGCCGTGGGCATCTACGGCATCGGCGTCGCGGTCATGGCGCAGCTCTCGCTGTGCGGGCTGATCGTCGCCCTCGACGCCTTCGGGCCGGTCACCGACAACGCGGGAGGCATCGCCGAGATGGCCAATCTCCCCGAAGAGGTCCGCAACGTCACCGACAAGCTCGACGCCGTCGGCAACACCACCAAGGCGGTGACCAAGGGATACGCGATCGGCTCGGCCGCCCTCGCCGCACTCGTGCTCTTCAATGCCTTCGAGCAGGAGCTCGCGGGCAAGGGCAAGGTCGAGAACTTCGCGATCGGCAACCCGCCCGTCCTCATCGGGTTGCTCATCGGCGGGCTCATGGTCTACCTGTTCGCCGCGCTCTCGATGGAGGCGGTCGGGCGTGCCGGCGCCGCGGTCGTCGAGGAGGTCCGCCGCCAGTTCCGCGAGAAGCCGGGGATCATGGACTACACCGAGAAGCCCGAGTACGGCACCTGCGTCGACCTCGTGACCAAGGCCGCGCAGCGCGAGATGATCCTCCCCGCCCTCATCCCCATCGTCTTCACGGTGATCGTCGGGCTCATCAGCATCGAGGTGCTCGGAGGCCTGCTCATCGGGGTCATCGTTGTCGGCGTGTTCGTGGCCATCTCGATGACCGCGGGCGGCGGCGCGTGGGACAACGCCAAGAAGCTCATCGAGGACGGGGCGTTCGGCGGCAAGGGGTCGGAGGCTCATGCCGCGGCGGTTACGGGTGACACGGTGGGTGACCCGTTCAAAGACACGTCGGGCCCGGCGATCAACCCGATGATCAAGGTGGCCAACATCGTGGCGCTGCTGATCATTCCGCTGATTACTTAGGGTTGTTCAGCTGGGGTGGCGGTGGGCTCGGGCGTCTGCGCTACGGCAGCAGCACGATCTTGCCGTGGGTTCGGCGCTCCCCAAGCTGGCGGAACGCTTCACGCACGTCGTCGAGGGGGTACGTGCGGGCGATGGGGATCTCGAGGCGGCCGTCGGCTACGAGTTCTGCTAGCTCGGCGAGGACGTCGTTGCTGGCTAGGGCGTGGGTTCCCTGGGTACGGGCGCCGACGCGTTGGGCTGCTTGGTAGTCGATGATCGTGTTGATGCGGTCTGGGGGGACGCCTAGGTCGTTGATCGCCATGTCTACGTAGCCGGCGCCGAAGGTGTCGATGAGGGCGTTGACGGGGCCGGGGGCGGCTTCGCGGACGCGGTTGGCTTGGCCTTCGCCGTAGGTGACGGGGATGATGTCGTGGGCTTCGAGCCAGGCGTGGTTGCGCTCGCTGGCGAGGCCGATGATGGTGGCTCCGGTGCGGCGTGCGAGTTGGACGGCGACGGAGCCGACTCCGCCGGCGGCCGCGGAGACGACTACGGTCTCGCCGGGCTGGGGATTTACCGCGTCCACGGAGGCGTAGGCCGCCATGGCGGCAACGAACAGGGAGCCCGCGACCTCCCAGGGGAGGGACGGGGGCTTGGGGGTGAGCTGGCCGGCGGGAACGGCGACGAGCTCGGCGTGGCTGCCGCGCTCCTCGGTCCAGCCGAGGACCTCGTCGCCGGCCGCGAAGTCGGTTACGCCTTCGCCGACCGCCTGTACGACGCCGGCGAGGTCGGTGCCCTCGCCCGAGGGGAAGCTCGTGGGCCAGCGCTCGTGGAGCCAGCCCTCGCGGATCGAGATCTCGCCGGGGTTGATGCCCGCCGCCTTGACCGCCACGAGCACGCGGCCCGGGCCGCCGACGGGGTCCTCGACCTGGCGCACGTCGAGTACGTCGACGTCGCCGTACTCGTCAAAGCGGACCGCCCTCATTGGCGTCAGGGTATCCGTATGTCCTTGTGCTCGGCGGCGAAGCGCCGCTCCTCCTCGGTGAGCTCCGACTCCTTAACCGGGGCCACCAGCGTCCAGTGGTTGCCCACCGGGCAGCGCTGGAATCTCCACCAGCCAAAGCGAAGCGACTTCAAGGACCCTCCGGGAATCCAGATTGTCGTGAACAGGTGGCCCTGACGGCAGCGGACGATGGTGTTGGTTCCGATCCGGTAGCCGCGGGCCCGCGCCACCACTGTCCCCACGACATCCGCGACGACCACGACGATGAGGACACGCCACTTGCGAGAGGACACATTCTCTCCTTCGGTAAAGGTACCAATAGATCAGCTTCCGGCTGGCTGGCCTGTGGCTCGACGACGCCGAGTTCGGCGAGGACGCGCCGGGCTGACCTGGGCGACCGGTAGCCTCGGCTGGTCATGTCGTTCTCGGTTGGGCTTGGGTTGCTGCTTGCGCTCGGCACCGCCTTCGGGTCGGTGGCCGGGTTCCTCTACAAGTTTCGCGGCGCCAGAAAGGCCCCGGCCGTGGAGTTGCGCCATCCCTTCCACAGCACGGCCGAGCTCTTCCGCTCGCCGCTCTACACGCTCGGGATCCTCATCGCCCTGGGGTCCTGGGGTCTGCATGTGGGGGCGCTGGCGCTGGCGCCGATCTCGATCGTGCAGTCGGTGATCGCGGGCGGTCTCGTGCTCCTCACGGTGGTGGCGAACCGGCTCTTCGGCGTGCGCGTGGTGGGCCGGGAATGGCTCTGGGTGGCGCTGATGGCGATCGGGCTTGCCTTCCTGGCGGCGACGCTGGGAAGCGATGTCCACGGCGCGCACTCGCACTACCCGCCCGGGGTTCTCGCCGAGTACCTGATCGTCGTCTCGGCCGCCGGGCTCCTCGTGACCGCGTTCGCGAAACGGGGCACCACGCTCGGGATGGGGGCGGGTCTCCTGTGGGCGGCGTCGGACACCTCGATCAAAGCGCTGTCGAGCCACCTGCACACGCTCGGAATCGGCGTGCTCGTGCACCCGCTCGCGTTCGTGATCCTGATTGCGTCATTGGTGGGGCTGCTCGTCTCGGCGCGAAGCCTCCAGCTCGGAGAGGCGGTAGCGGTCATCGCGCTAACGAGCGCGGCGGCGAACCTGTTGACGATCGCCGCCGGACCGATTGTCTTCGGCGAGCCGATGCCCGCGGGAGGCGGGGCGATCGCCCTGCGCTTGGCCGCCTTCGCGCTCGTTATCGTGGCCGCCGCGCTCACGCCTCCGCCGCTCCATAACGCCGAGCCGCGCAACAGGCGGCTCGCTCGCCGCGCGTCCGGCGAGGTTGGTTAGCGTCCACGCCTCCCGGTCACTTTTCGTGTCAGCCACCAGGAGGTGGGCGCGCTGACGCGTCGGCACAAGGCCGCGACGCGGGCCCCATAATCTCTTCCGCATGCGCGAGCCAGGCGGCCTCCATCGATCGACGACGCGCATCTTCTCGTTCGCGATGATCGTCATCGGCGTCCTCATCATCGTCCGCACGATCACCCTCGGCGGCGGCCCCGCGGCGACCGGCATCGTCCTCGGCGCCGGGTTCCTGGCAGCTGGAGCGGCCCGGCTCTACATCCAGTCGCGGTCGCGTTGAACGATCGCGCGATCAGCTATCGCGCGCTCTTCGCGGTCGTCTACACGACCTCGGTCAGCTCGGTCTACTTCGCGCTCGGGGTCATCGCCCACCATGCCGCCGGGCTGACCCCGGTCGTGCTCTTGGCCTCGGGCATCTTCTTCGGGCTCTCGGCCATGACCTACGGCGAGGGCGCCTCCTTGCATCAGGAACGGGGCGGCGCCTCGGTCTTCGCCCGCTACGGCCTCAACGACACCGTCAGCTTCATCGCCGCCTGGGCGATCGTGCTCGACTACACGATCCTCGTCGCGGTCACCGCGCTGACCGTCCCGAGCTACCTCGCCGCGTTCTGGGCGCCCCTCGGGCACGGCGGCCTCGAGGTGGCGGTCGCGCTCGCGGTGGTGGGCTTCGTCGCCTTGGACAACCTCGTCGGGGTCACGCCCCGCCGCCTGCGGCGACGTATCGTCGTCACCTCCGTCGACCTCGCCGTCCAGGCGATCGTGATCGTCGTCGGGCTCGCCGTGGTCTTCGATCCGTCTCGGCTGACCCAGACGATCCATCTCGGCTCGGCGCCGAGCGTCTCCGGTCTCGCCTTCGCGCTGCCCATCGCGGTGATCGCCTTCACCGGTCTCGAGGCGGGCGCCAGCCTCGCCGCCGAGGTCAGGGCCAGCCCGCGGGAGCTGCGCCTGCTCATCGGTCCCGGCTCCTTCGTTATCGTGCTCGTCTACGTCGGGATCGCCGTCGTCGGCATCGGCGCGTTGCCCGTCCACCACGGTCTGCCCGCGCTCGGGTCCCAGCACCTGCGCGCGCCTCTGCTCGGGATCGTTGCGGCCTACCACCCACGATGGCTGGCGGACGTGCTCAAGGACACCGTGGCGATCGTCGCCGCCGCCAGTTTGATGGCCGCCGCCGGCTCGTCCATGCTCGGGGTTTCCCGCGTCGGATACCTGCTCACCCAGAACCATCAGATCCCGAGCGCGGTCGGTCGCCTGCACCAGCGCTGGGGGACGCCGTACGTCGTCATCACCGCCGCCGCGCTCGCCGCCGCGGCGCTCGTGCTCCCGACCAACGTCGAGCTGTTGATCGGCATCTACGCGTTCGGAGCTTTGCTGGCTTTCACCATCGCCCACGTGTCCGTGATCGCGCTGCGCTTCCGCGAGCCCGACCGTCCGCGCGGCTATCGCGTCCCGGTGTCATTCCCCTTCCGCAGTGCGCGGGTGCCATTGCCCGCCGTCCTCGGTGCGCTCCTCGGCGCCGCCGGCTGGATCTCGCTTGTGGTCATCCACGCGGGCGCGCGGTATGTCGGCATGGGCTGGCTCATCTCCGGGCTGGCGCTCTACGTGAGCTATCGGCGCAGCCAGGGGACGCCGGTACCGCTCCGGGTCTCCAGGCCCCGCGCGGTCAGGCACGAGGCGCTCGAGCCCGAGCTCGGCTCGATCATGGTGCCCATCTTCGGCAACGAACTCGACGACGACATCGTCCAGACGGCGGCCCGCCTCGCGGGGCCCGAGCACGACGACCTCGATCCAGAGGGTGCCGTGATCGAGGCGATCTGGGTGTTCGAGGTCCCGCTCGCGCTGCCGCTCGACGCGCGCCTCCCCGACGCGCAGATCAAGCGGGCCAAGGCGGCGCTGGCGCGCGCCAAGGTCGTGGGGGAGGAGTACGAGGGCGTGGTCGTTCAAACCGCGACCGTCAGAGCGCGGCGCGCCGGTCAGGCGATCGTCTCCGAGGCGTCGCGGCGCGGGGTCGAGGCGATCGTCCTCGCCGCCGAGGAGCCCTCGCGGGTGCGCGGCGGCGCTCTCCTCGGCTCCGCCGGGCCGCTCGACAACTATCTCGGCGACGTCACCAAGTACGTGATCAGGAAGGCCCCGTGCCGGGTGATCCTGACCGCCCCGCCCGATCCACGACACACACCAGCGCGAGAAGCCTCCGGCGGCGGCGCCGGGGAACACGAGAGCGCGGCGAAGCCTTAGAGTCTGAGCCATGTTCATCCTCATCGTCGGCGCGGGCCGCGTCGGGTCAGCCTCAGCCAAGCGAGCGCTCGAGGCAGGCCACGACGTCTCGGTGCTCGACACCGACCCGCTTTCCCATGAGCGCCTGGACAAGGACCTGCTCACCACCTGGGAGGACTCGGGCGGCCGCTTCACGGTCGGGACCGCCCTTGAGGTCGACGCCCTGATCGCGGCCGGAATCGAAGAGGCCGGCGTGTTCATCGCCTCTACGCGGGGCGACAACACCAACCTGGTGATCGCCCAGATCGCCCAGCGGCGGTTCAACGTACCACGCGTGGTGGTGGTGGTCCGCGATCCCGGCCGGGCCGCGTGGTACGCCGAGCGCGGGCTCCACACGATCTGCCCGACCCAGCAGGCAAACGAGATGGTCGAGCAGACGGCCTTCGCTACGTGAGAAAGAGGGGCGAAAGGTGTACGTGATCATCGCCGGTGGCGGCAAGGTGGGATGGAACCTGGCTCGCGAGTTGATCGCCAAGGGGCAGGAGGTATCGCTCATCGAGTCCGACCACCGCCGCTACCGGGTGGTCGAGGAGGAGCTCGAGCACGCCGTCCAGTACGGCGACGCGACCGAGCTGTGGGTGCTCGAGCGCGCCGGCATCCAGCGCGCCGACCTGGTCATCGCGGTGACCGGCGACGACGAGGACAACATGCTCATCTGCCAGGTGGCCAAGGAGAAGTACGAGGTCGCGCGGATCGTCGCGCGTGTCAACAACCCCCGCAACCTCCAGCACTTCAAGCTCCTCGGGATCCAGCCGGCGGTGTCGGCGACCGACCTGATCCTCCGGCTCATCGAGCACGAGGTGCCCGAGTACGGGCTCGTGCAGCTCCTCGCGCTCGAGGAGGAGCGGCTCGAGATCATCGAGCTCGAGGTCGCCGCCGGTTCTCCCGTGGCGGGAAGGCGCGTGGCCGACGTCACCCTCCCCGACGGGTCGCTGATCATCTCGGTTCTCCGCGGGGGTGCCGGCTTCGTGCCCAAGGCGGACTCGGTGATCAACGCCGGCGACCAGGTCCTGCTCATCCTCGACCCTGGCCTCGAGGAGTCGATCACCATCCAGTTCGCCTCCAACGGTGCGAGGGCGTGAAGTCGCCGTGGGGCGATTTCACGCGCGGGTGAGGGATGCCTGATCGCCATGTTGACTATCTCCTGATCGGCGGCGGGCTGGCTGCGGCCAACTGCGGTCGCTGGCTGCGCGAGTCAGGGGCCGACGGTCACATCCTCATGGTGGGACGGGAGGCCGATCTCCCGTACGACCGGCCGCCGTGCTCGAAGGAGTACCTGCGCGGGATCCAGCGGCGCGAGGATCTGCTCTTCAAGCCCGCGGAGTGGTATGCCGAGCAGGAGATCGAGGCGCTGACGCGGTGCTCGGCGATGAAGCTCGACCCGGCTGAGCGGACCGTCAAACTCTCCACCAAGCAGGTGGTCGGCTTCGATCAGGCGCTCATCGCCACCGGCGCCAGCGTGCGCCGGCTGAACGTGCCCGGAGCGGAGCTCGAGGGCATCCACTACCTGCGCACGCTCGGCAACGCCGACGCGATCCGCGAGGACGCCGCCGGCAAGCGCGTGGTGCTCATCGGCGGCTCCTACATCGGCACCGAGGTCGCCGCTACCCTGACCGAGCTCGGCAGCTCGTGCACGATCGTCATGCTCGAGCCCGTGGTCCTCAGCCGCACGTTCGGGGAGCGAGCCGCCCGCTTCTTCCAGGAGCGCCTGACCGAGCACGGGATTCACGTCCACGGCGAGGACGAGCTCGAGCGCTTCGAGGGTGGTGACGGGCGCGTCACGACCGTGGTCACGAAGGCCGGGCGCACGCTCGAGGCCGACGCGGTGGTCATCGGCGTCGGCGCCATGCCCGATGTCATGCTCGCCCGCGGGGCCGGGCTCGAGCTGGCCGACGGGGGCGGCGTCAAGGTCGACGCGCGCCTGGCCACCTCGGCTCCGGGGATCTATGCCGCCGGTGACACCGCCGAGTACGAGAGCGTCGTCCACAACGGTCGCCGGATCCGCGTCGAACACTGGGATGTCGCGCTCACCCAGGGCCGCGCCGCCGCACTCAACATGCTCGGCGCCGAGAAGGCCTACGACGTGGTGCCCTACTTCTTCTCCGACCTGTCGGACTGGGCGTCGCTCGAGTACGTCGGGCCCGCCTTCGATTGGGATCAGGAAGTCGTCCGTGGCTCGATCGACGAGGGCGCGTTCAGCGTCTGGTACCTGCACGAGGGACGGGTCGCGGCGGCGCTCTCGGTCAGGCGCTCAGAGGATCTCATGCATGCGCGGAGGCTGATTGCTGCGGGAGGGGAGCTAGGCGGGCGGGGCGCGGAGCTTGCCGACCTGGGGCTTGATTTGGCGGGGCTGTAGGGGCGGGCGGCCGCGCCGGGGACGGGGGCGGCGGGCTATTTGGGCGGGAGCGTGAGCAGAGCCGCGCTCGCCGCGGGGAGCGTGATTGCGTACCCGGTCGCCCCCGGTTTGAGGGACGTGAGGCCTGAGGTGCCCGCGAGCAGTCCCGTGCGCGTCTCCGGACCGAAGCTCTGGCCGCCGAGGGTCTCGCCCTGAGTGGCGTAGGCGCTCGGCGCCTGCAATCGCTGGAGCGTCGCGGTGGCGCTCTGCGTCGGGTTGCGTATCGTGATGACACGCGAGCCGGAGGTCGAGTCGTTGATGAGGACGACGCGGACGGTCCCGTCGGGGCCGCGGGTGGCCCAGACATGCACGGCGGGGCTAGGCGCTCCGGACACGCGCAGCAGGCTCGATCCCGGAGGAGCGGCCTGCGCGAACATCATCAGGCCGTAGTACGCCGGGTAGACGGCGGCCCGCCAGGCCCCTTTGACCTGGTCGACCCCGAAGAGCTCGTTCCACGAGCCCGGCGCCGTCTGGATGTTGACCCCGTCCACCCCCACTCGCGCCATGGCGAACAGCGCGTCGAGCGACCACAGGCCGGTGGCGAACGAGTGACTCACGCCCTGCACGCCGCCGCACGAGATCGCGCTCATCTCGTCGATGCGCAACGGCACGCCGTGGGCGTGAGAGGTGGCGACGGCGCCCGCGACCGACGCGGCAAGCCCGGTGGACGATGCAGCGGAGAGGATCTCCGGGATCGTGACCTTGGCCGTGGGGGAGCAATGCTTGAGTGGGTACCGGTGCAGGGTGGCGAGCCCTAAGCGCCGATTGCCGCTCAGGAACTGGCCGAGGAGGGGAATCCACAGTGGGGCGCCCACGCTCGGGCCCGCCAGCGTCGTGCTCCGGGGGACGGCTCTGGAGACGTTGGAGAAATCCTGGATGAAGTTGCCGTAGCTATAGGTGGGCGGGCGCCCCCGGACATGGCTGCCGTCGGGCAGCTTGTACCAGGAGAAGGAGCGGTAGAGCTCGGGCTCGTTGCCGAGCTCGAAAGCTGAGATGTGCCCGGCTCCGATCCCGCCGAGCAGTCCCTGCGTCTCGGCAGCCGCCAAGCGGGCGCTGTCGGCCTCGAAGTTGATACCAAGGATTAGGCGGGCATCGAGGGTCTTGGCCAGCTGGGACGCGACCTGGAGCCAGGTCTTGGTCAGGCTGTACCTGATGCCTCCGGGAGGGGTCATGTGTGGAATCGGGAACCACGTCCAGTCGGTGCTGTCTCCGCCGATCCGCAGGATCGGGCTCTGGCTGGGCGCGAGGTTGCGTATGAGCTGCTCGAACACCGGATCGAGCGCCGCGGGATTGGCGCCGGCATATGCCTCTAGCCCCGTGTACTCGGTGGTGAGCCCGACGAATCCGGGCGGGATGGGGCGGCCGAGGGTGGCGGAGCCGACGGTAAGGGTGGCGGTGTTTGAGGCGCGGACGGTTGGGCTGCCGGCGGCGCCGCTCTTCGCGTAGACGATGGCGGCGGCGGTGGCGAGCGCCAGGATCAGGCTCAGGATCGCGGTGATCGTTCGAGATCGCATCTTCAGCTCCCTCATACCCGTTAGTTTCACGGTTCCCGCCGTCGTCAGTCGCGCCGGGTGCGGGGAAATGCCTCGTTAGAGCGCTCCCGTTAGCGGCTAGCTTAAGCACATGAACGGGCATGAGCTTTCGCGGCGGGTGGCGCTCGTCACCGGCGGGAGCGGCGGGATCGGCGCCGAGCTATGCGTGCGGCTGGCCGCGGCGGGCGCCATCGTCGGCGTGCACTACGGGACTGGTAGTGAGGCGGCTGAGGTGGTTGTGGCCCGGATCGCCGGGGCCGGTGCGCAGGCCGCGACGTTCGCGGCGGACTTGCGCGACCCGAATGCTCCCGCGCGGCTGGTGGACGCGGTCGAGAGCGAGCTCGGGCCCGTCGACGTGCTCGCCGTCAACCACGGGCTGGGGCGGCCCGCGTCCTACGAAGACGTCGACGCCGCCGCCTTCGACGAGACCCTCGCCGTCAACTTGCGTGCCCCCTACCTGCTCGCCCGCCGCGTCCTCCCCGGTATGCGCGCGCACGGCTTCGGGCGGATCCTCTTCACCTCGTCTGTCGCGGCTTTGACCGGCGGCATCGTCGGGCCTCATTACGCGTCTTCGAAGGCGGGCCTGCACGGTCTCACGCACTACCTGGCGTCCCAGGTCGCGCGCGACGGCGTGACCGTGAACGCGATCGCCCCGGCGCTGATCGAGGAGACGGGAATGCTCCCCGGCGACCCCGGCGAGCTCGCCGACCGCGTCCCCGTCGGGCGGTTGGGGAAGCCCAGCGAGGTCGCCGACCTCGCGATTGCGATCCTGCGCAACGGCTACGTCACCAACCAGGTGATCAGCGTCGACGGCGGGATGCACCCGGGGTGAGGCGGAACTCGATCACCGTGTTGGCGTAGTCGCCGACCCAGACGCGGTTGCCGGCGACCGCGAGCGCGATGGGGTCGTCTGCGTGCTTGAGTCGGATGGGGGTGGCGACGGTCTCGTTGGTGCGCGGGTCGATCGCCCACAGGGCTGCGGTGTTTTTGACGGGGTGGAAGGTGATGGACGACGTCGATCGGGGTGCTGCGAGCACCCAGATTGCACCCGCGCCGATGGCAATAGCGTTCGCACGAGGGATGCGGACGTTTGCTGTGACCCGGTTGGTCGCGGGATCGAACCGGGTGAGGTGGTCGTTCGCGGTGATGTAGAGCGAGCCGTAGCCGGGGGCGATCGCGCCGGCGCGCGAAGCGCTCAGCGCCGTGGCGAGTCCGGCGGGCGTCGTGGCGCGTCCGGAGGGGGGCGTGGCGCGCCAGGAGGCGGGATCGATCCGCATGACAGCGAGCGGCGCGGTATCCTCCACCCAGAGGGATCCGCTCCCGTAGGCGAGCTGCCCGGGTCCGGGGCCGACGCGGATCGGAGAGCCGACCACGCGGTTGGTCCGGGGATCGATCTGGAGCACGTCACCGCGTGTTTCCGATGGCCTGGTGACCCATATACGCCCGGCGCCCGCGGCGATCCCCAGCGTGGGGCCGCCGGCGTGAATGACCGCCGCCACCCGGTCAGTCGTGGGATCGATCCGGTACACGCTGCCGCCCCTCGTCGTGGTGATCCAGATGCTTCCGAAGGCCGCGGCCATCTGGCTGAGATCGCCAAGCGGCGCGATGGTGATTCGAGCGCGGATACGACCGCTCGCCTGATCGATCCGGGTGACGGCCCTGAATCCGGAGACCCACAGCGAGCCGTCGGCCGCGATGAGGTCGACGACGCCCGAGGGGGCGCGGAGGTGGCGCTCGAGAACCGGGTGGAGGGCGGGGGGTGGCGGGCCGGCCGGGGTGTGGTGG
>JALYZL010000393.1 GCA_030948875.1 Actinomycetota bacterium | reverse complement strand
ACGTGCTCTGGGCCGTGCGCAACCGATTGGCCGCCGCTGGTGACGCAGGGCAAGGCGCTGACGGGTCCGGGCGCTCTGCCGCGCTGCTCGGGACGACGAAGCGCACGGACGGCAAGGTCCAGGTGACCTATCACGGTCACCCGTTGTACTTCTACGCGGCTGACCACGCGCCGGGCGACACCACCGGCCAAGCCCTCAACCAGTTCGGCGCCGAGTGGTCTGTCCTTTCGCCCGAAGCAACAAGCTCGAGGAGAAACGCTCGCAGGGCTTCCGAAGCCCGTTGCGTGGATCACGCCGGCTCCCCCTACGAAGGGTCGTAGGTCTGATATCGTGCCTCTGGATGGTGGCTAAGTATCAGCCCGTCCCCCCCGCGCTGCACGAGCTCGAGTCCGAGGTCATGGAGGAGCTGTGGGCGAGCGGCGAGACCTCAGTTCGGACGGTGATGGAGGCGCTGAACCGCGGAGCGACGAAGGCGCGCGCCTACACCACCTATATGACGGTCATGGCGCGACTGCACCGCAAAGGGCTGCTGGACCGTCGCCGCGAGGGAAAGACGGACTTCTACCGGCCGGCGCTCTCGCGCGAGGAGTACCTTGAACGTAGAGCGCGCAGCGAAGTCGAGTCCCTGGTCAACGAGTACGGCGACCTCGCGCTGACGCACTTTGCCCGGCAGATGTCCCAAATCGACCCGAAGCGCCTGCGAGCGCTTCAGCGCCTTGCCAAGCAGTGAGCACTCGTTCGGCCGCCCGCACGCCAGCTGGCTCTGCCCGCTGACGATCGTGATCGCAGGCCTCGGGTCGCTCGCGACGGTGCAGGCGCTGGTCAGCGCGTATCGATCGATCCGCGTCGGGCCCGCGGCCGGCCACACGGTGGTCTTGCTCGGCCTGCGGCTGACCTATCCCCGCGTCAACGTTGGTGGTGCGGTGGTTCTTCTGCTCGCGTGCTTCGGCGTCGTGGCCATCTTCCGCGGATGCGCGGCTGCGCTTCGTTTGCTCCGCACCCAGAAGCGCTTCCTGGGCGACCTTTCATTACACGGTCCGCTGTCCGGGCAAAGTGAGGTCATCCTCTTTCAGCACACGCGAACGCAGGCGTTCTGTGCCGGGTACCTGCGCCCGTGCGTGTACGTGTCCACCGCGACCGTCGACGCCCTGACCCCGGCTGAGCTGCAGGCGGTGCTGGCGCACGAGAACGAGCATCGCGCGCGTCGCGATCCGCTGCGCATCGCATCGGCGCGGGTGCTGAGCCACGCTCTGTTCTTCCTGCCGGCGCTGCGTCGGCTTGTTGAGCGCTATGCCGAGCTCGCCGAGCTGCGCGCCGACGCTGCGGCCGTCCGCGCCAGCCTGGGAGATCGTGCACCCCTCGCGTCAGCGCTCTTGGCGTTCGGGCTCACGGCGCATCCGGGCCTCGGCATCGCGCCCGACCGAATCGACCACCTGCTCGGTGAGCAGATCGCCTCACGAATCCCCCACGCGTGGATCCTGCTCGCCGCACTGACTCTCGGCCTGATCGGCGCAGGGACCGTCGTCGTCGGACAGTCTGCCTCGACGGGCCTGACGCTCAACCTGCCCGTGCTCTCGCGCCAGCCCTGCATCTTGGTGCTCGCCGCATTGCCCATGGCGGTCGCTGGTGCCGCGCTGGCGCGCTTCTGCGCTGAACGGCGCCGCGTGCTTTCGCTTGCGTGACCCATTATTTTTCGGCTCTAGTCCTGCGCGACAGGGCGTCACCTTGATGCGCAGTCCGAGTGCCGAGGCGCAGTGTCAGGCGCGCGCCAAGCGCTGCAGCGCCCGACGCCGCGCCGGGTCAAGGCCCCCGATCTGCTGTGCGAAGTTGCTCGGGGCGTCACCGTATCGAGCGACGAGATCCTCGACCTGAGAGCCGGCTCGCAGCGCGACATACTCGTCCCGGCCGTGACGCGGGGCGCAGAAGTCGCACTTGCCCGCACGGCATCGTCACGGATGGCAGGCGACTAAAGGTCATAGGCGGACAAACTCGACTGTCGTCAGAAGCGGACGCCTTGTCCTCGTCCGGCGCTGTGCGCTCGTTCGCAGGTCGCTCGACCAGTGCGCGGTACAGGGCGAGGCGTCCTACTACTCGCGTATCGCCTCCCGTCGCCCCCGCGCGACTAGCGGGCCAGCCGCCCTACGGATGGCATCGGGAACGCTCGCGCGGTAATGCCCAACGAAAGCGGGGTCGGTAGCGCGCACCACTAGCAGGTGCCCTGCGCCACGCACGCGGCCAGCAGCTCGAGCCGGTTGGCGGGGATCGGGACACTAGAACTCAGCGTGCCGCTCGCGCCCCCGAGCTGTGAGATGACCTGCTGCCACTGGTCGGGCGCGCCGACACTTGTCCACGACCGCGGGTCCTGCTGGAAGATGTGGATCGCGTCGTCCCGGGTCGTCCCGTTGGTGTCCACGAAGATGCCTCCGTAGTGCGCCAGCGCGGTCATCACCGTCTGCTCCCAGGCCGGGGCGCCGCTGCCGGCAATCTCCGCGTCGGTCATGTTGAGCTTCATCATGCCGCCGAGCGGAGGTGCGCCGGTCAGCGTCTCTGACCAGTGCTGGCCACAATATTCGCCATTGCTCGCCGTCGCCGGATAGGCGTAGCTCTTTGCTGTGCACGGCGCATCGAGCTGAAGCGCGTGGTCGATGTGGCCGGATAGGAGCTCCTGCGGGCGAAGGAGACCAGCGAGCAGAGCCGTATTGGACGCGTCCGCGTGCAGGCCCGTCCCATTGCCGGTGTTGACGTTGCTATGCGACCCAACTCCAGCCTTGATCGTCTGACCGGACACGGAGGCCTTGGAGAAGTCGTAGTAGTCACCGGTATCCGTTTCGACCACCGTCAGGTGCGCGTCGCCGTTTGCACTTGGGAGCAGGTGAGCCGGAGCGTGGATCTGGATCCCGCTGGTGTTCACGCCGTCCGTGCCCTGGCAGCTAGTCGCTCCGTACAGATGCGTGCAGTTGACGGTGAAGAGCGGGTCGGCAGATGTGGCGAAGTAGACAGGTCGAGACCCGCCCCCGTCTATCGAGTAGCCGGAGCTCTGCTCAAACGCCCACGGCGTGCGGGCAACGTGCTGCTGAAACGCCGCGTTGTTCGGATCGAGGGCCGGGTTAGCCGGCAGCAACCGATTCCACGGCGACGAACCCGACGCGAACGGCAGCCAACATGCGGGCTGACGCACAGCGGTCTGCTCGGCTGTGGTACAGCCGGTTCCCTGCTGGGCCACCGGTGTGGTGAACGAGGAGACCGTGTTAGCGGTGCCATCGGTGCCAACCCAACCCTCCTGCGCCTGGCTGTACTGGTCGCCCCAGCCGCCGACTTGGTAGTCATAGGCAGTGTTCGGCGTGAGGCTGGACACATCCGCGCTGACGGGAGCGTCTGTTGCGTTGCAGGGGTTGGTGCTACCCGAAGCCGGGCACGGCCCCTGAACCGGCGTGTAGATCCAGTTCGTCGTGCCGTGCGGCGCATAGCGAAACTGCCAGTGACAGGGGTTCGGACTGCCGCCAGAGCACGAGCCGGTCGCGTTGAGCGTCGCGGTCAAAGGTCCGGTCACGTTGGCGCCCGTCGTCTTGCCGCTACAGGCCACCAGCAATAAAGCAAGTCCGACGACTTGGATCAACCCGAACAGCTTGGACATCACACGGCCTCCTGATCAGCCTCCCGACTGGCCCGCGGACTCACGCTGCCACTCAGGGTTCCCCGCTCCGTCGGCGCGACGAGAGGCGGCTCGGGCTCAAAGGCAGCGTGTGGCCGAGGTTCAGCTCGAGGAGATAGTAGTCATAAATCGCCGTGCCTGGTGCGTTGCACCTGTTATCGGTTCTACACGTGGAACCCGCGCCCCAGCAATCACGAGCCAATGAACCGCGGGCGAGATTGATGAGCGGCAGCCAGCCATCCCGATTGCGCGCTCGACCGCGTCAGCCAAAGGGTGAGGATGATCGCGCGAGTCGCGTATCCTCCGCTGCTCGCGACGGTCGCGAAACACAGCGTTTCTTCGCCGCTGAGACCGTCTGACCGACGTACACCGGCGCTTGCGGAGAAGAGCAAGACCTCCTCGCACTGCGGCTCCTACAGAGCTAGAGGCGGGCAGCTCCCTCACGGGCGGCGCTCGGACGTTCCGAGCCGCGCCTCGACGGCGAGGCGGGTGAGCAGCTTGGCGACGTCGTCCTTGGTCGCCCCTGCTCCCCCGGCTTGAGCTGAGCACGAGCTGGCCGCTGAGCTCCAGGACTCCCGTCTGCATCTCATCGACCGAGTCGCCTTCTGGATGCGGACGGCGTGGTCGAGGTCCTGCCTCGGCAGCGCGAGACGCTGCATCGCCCGCTCGATCGGGACGCCGTCCTCGATCACCGTGAGCCGATGGGGGGGTCGACGGGCCCACAGCTCAACCC
>JALYZL010000385.1 GCA_030948875.1 Actinomycetota bacterium | reverse complement strand
CGATCGGTGCCCCAGACGATGAGCTTGGCGATGAGTGAGTCGTAGAACGGTGGCACCGTGTAGCCGTCATAGGCCGCCGTGTCGACGCGCACCCCAGGGCCGCCGGGCAGCTCGAAGCCCCGGATCTCGCCCGGGGAGGGCATGAAGTTGTCGTCGGGATCCTCGGCGTTGATGCGGAACTCGATCGCGGCGCCGCACGCGCTGATGTCCGCCTGCACGACGCTCAGCCGCTCGCCTGCCGCGACGCGAAGCTGCTCCTTGACGAGGTCGAAACCGGTCACCATCTCGGTCACCGGGTGCTCGACCTGGATGCGCGTGTTCATCTCGATGAAGAAGAACCCGCCGTCGGCTGCGACGACGAATTCGAGGGTTCCCGCGTTCGCGTAGCCGACCGTCTCGACGAGCCGTAGTGCCGCCTGGCTCATCTGCTCGCGGAGACCATCGCTCACCCCGGGCGCGGGCGACTCCTCGAGCAGCTTCTGCCGGCGCCGCTGCAGCGAGCACTCGCGCTCAAACAGGTGCACGGCGTGGCCGTGCTGGTCTGCGATGACCTGGACCTCGACGTGGCGTGGGCGGACGATGAGCTTCTCGAGGTAGAGCTCGCCGTTGCCGAACGCCGCCTCGGCCTCGCGGCCCGCGGTCTCGATCCCTCGGACGAGCGTGTCGGTGTCCTCCGCGACGTGGATGCCGCGTCCGCCGCCCCCGGCCGCCGCCTTAATCATGACGGGGTAGCCGATCGCCTCGGCGGCCTCGCGCGCGCCCCCGGCTGAGACGATGCCGTCGCTGCCCGGCACGACCGGCACTCCGGCGTTCTTGGCGATCCGCCGCGCTGCCGCCTTATCGCCCATCTGCTCGATCGCCTCGGCCGCGGGGCCCACCCAGGTGAGGCCGGCCTCGGCGACGCGCCGGGCGAAGCCGGCGTTCTCAGACAAGAAGCCGTACCCCGGATGGATCGCGTCGGCCCCACTGGAGCGTGCGGCTTCGAGCAGGGCGTCGCCATTCAGGTAGCTGTGACGGGCCGCGGGCTTGCCGATCTCGACCGCGTCATCGGCCTTGCGCACCCACAGCCCGTCCGTGTCGGCGGTCGAGTGCACGGCGACGCTGCGCAGCCCAAGCTCGCGGCAGGCACGGATGATCCGCAGCGCGATCTCGCCGCGGTTGGCGATGAGGACTGTCTGCACGCCGTCAGTCGCTCAGCTTGGCGATGTCCTGACCTGCCTCGACCGCGTCGTCGGTCTCCACGAGGAAGCGCTCGACCGTTCCGCCCTCTTCGGCCTTGATCTCATGGAAGCTCTTCATGATCTCGACGAGCCCTACGACATCGCCGGCGCTCACCTCCGCGCCCTCAGTCACGAAGGGCTCGGCCTCGGGTGAGGACCGCCGGTAGAAGGTGCCCGGAATCGGGCTCTTGATCGTTCGCTCCGCCACTGTTTCTCCTTCGCTGTTTACGCGTCCTCGACGCTCGCCTGGCTCAGCCGCGCGCGCAGTGCCTCTTCGAGGCCGGCCGCCTCCTCCACCGTGACCTGACGGAAGCGGAGGTGGTCGCCCCCCGGCCGCAGCTGGCCGATCTTCCAGAACGCCGCGTGCGCGACGGTCGCCGCGACAATGAAGCCGCCCGCCGTCGGCCCGTCGGGCCCGAGGATGACCGGCAGGTCGCCGTTGACGTTGACCGCCCCGACGGGGTAGGGGTTGTCGAGAATGTTCGACGGGTGCCCGCCGGCTACGCCACCGCCCGAGCGCGCCCAGGCAAACTGGTGCGACTCGAGGCGGATGCCGGTCCGGTCGGCGTTGCGGTCGACTTTCCACCGGCGGCCGAAGAGGTCGCTGACATCGCCCTCGGTCAGGAAGTCGGGCGCTGCCTGGGGGCCGACCACCGCTTCGATCTCCCATTCGCGGCTGTATTGTGGCCTGGCCTCGTCGCGGAAACGGCGCCCGGGCCGGCCGCCATCGGTGGCACCGAGCGTCAGGCAGTCCCCTGCGCGCAGCGCCCGTCCCTCGTGGCCGCCGAGGCCGCCCATCGTGTAGGTCGCGCGCGAGCCGAAGAGCGATGGCACGTCGATCCCGCCCGCCACGGCGAGGTAGACGCGGAAGCCGGTCGTGGCGGCGATCCCGACGCGAAGCTCGGATCCGGGACGCACGCGATGGCTCTCCCACAGCGCGACGGGGCGGCCGTCGATCGTGAGCTCGACCTCGGCCCCGCACGCCGCGATCACCGTGTCGGCCTCAATGCGGGCGCTGAAGTTGCCGAGCGCGATCTCGATGCCGGCCGCGGACGGCTCGTTATCGACGATGAGGTTGGCCGCCTGCATGGCGAGGTAATCCATCGCGCCGGAGGGGAAGAAGCCCTGCCGCTGCATGCCCTGACGGCCGGGATAGTCCTGCACAAGGGACTGGATCCCCGGCTGGATGATCTCGATGCTGGATTGGCTCACCGGCTTCTCCTCTACGGAACCGGCGTCGCCGCCGACGCCTCATCGAGCTGTGCGCGGCGCCGGTCGGCGTCCTCGCGATGCTGCTCGCGCGCGTCGAGGTAGCCGCTGACGTCGAAGGTCTCCTCGGCGATGTCGTAGCTGTAGCGGTCAGCACGGACATCCTCGAACAGGCTCATCAGCTCCTCCTCCTCGACGCGGTAAAACCGCACCCGGTCGCTCGGCCGCAGCAGGAGCGGGTCGTCGCGGAAGACGGCGGTGCGGCCCTGAAGGTCGTAGACCGGCAGGCTGCGTCCGAAGAGCTGGTAGCCGCCGGGGGACTCGACCGGGTAGATGGCGAGGCACGGACCCCCGAGGCCGACCGCCCCCTCGGCCGTCCAGGTCCGCGTCGGGTTGTACTTCGGCGCCACGAGAACGTGTCGCGGATCGACGGGGAACATGAACGGGAGGCCGGGGAAGAAGCCGATAAAGCCCGTCCAGTGCTCGGTCGCCAGCACGTGGGAGTAGAGCTCCTCGCGGTCGGCGAGGCCGTTGTAGCGAACGATGTACTCGATGTTGTCCCCGCCCTCGCAGTTCGGCGCGTCGGCACGGATGCTGTGGATGTAGCGACCGACGGCCTTCCGAGACTCTGAATCGTCGAAGGCGATCGGCAGCCGGACGAGCCGGCTCGTGATCGCCATCTCACGGTCGGCCGGCAGGTCGTCGTAGACGGTGTGCAGGTGGCCGACGAGCGCCTCGGTGGAGAGCCGTACGGAGTCATAGCTGATAAGGATGGAGCGGAAGCCGGGCGCCGTCTCGATCAGCCCCTCGGCCGGTCGCTCGCGCACCGCGGCGTCGAACGCGAGGACAAAGAAGTTGAGCGTCAGGTCGAATTCCATCTCCCCGAACTCGACGAGCAGGGCGCGGTCGCCGGCCTGGCGCACGGTGATGCTCGGCTTGCCCTGGGTCGCGGCGCTGCGCTCGATGATGGGATCGGCGCTCAGGCTCACGTCTGTCCGCCTGCTGCCGTCTGCGCGGCGAGCGTCTCGGCGAGTGGGGCGAGCCGCACGCCCGCGTCGGCGAGCGCCCGCTCGACGGCGACGGCGATCTCGACTGCGTTCGGGCCGTCGCCGTGAATGCAGACCGTCGGCGCGTCAGTCCGCAGCTCGCTGCCGTCCTCGGCGTCGATGACCCGCTCGCGCACCAGGCGCAGGGTCCTCGCGGCGACTCGCTCGGGATCCCACGCCCGCTTAACCGCCTCAATGGCGAGCGTCCCGTCCGGGTGGTACTCGAGGTCGACGAACGCCTCGGTGACGAGCCGGACGCCGTGCGCGGCCACCGCGTCGGCGGTCGCGTCATGGAGCAGGAGGAGCAGCAGCCCAGGATCGAACTCGGCCGTCGCCTGAGCCACCGCCGCGGCGAGCTCAGGATCGGCCGAGCACATCGCATAGAGCGCTCCGTGCGGCTTGACGTGCCCGAGCCGACCGCCCTCCGCGGCGACGAACGCTCCGAGGGAGCCGATCTGGTAGGTCGTGTAGTCGCGCAGGTCCTCGGCGGAGACCGCCATCTGCCGGCGGCCGAAGCCCAGCAGGTCCGGCAGCGCGACGTGGGCGCCGATCTGCACCCCATGCTCGAGGGCGGCGTGCACCGTGCGTCTCATCGTCCCCGGATCGCCGGCGTGGAAGCCGCAGGCGATGCTCACCGAGGAGACGTGGGGCATGATCGCGACGTCGTCGCCGAGCGTCCAGCGCCCGAAGCTCTCGCCCATATCGACGTTGACGTCGAGGGCGGCCAATCGCCCTGCCGTTATCGCCACCGTCCCCTCAGCCATGTAGCGGCATCTCCTCGTGGCTGCCCGAGCGCTGGCCGGCCGCCTCCCGCGCCTCGCGACGGGCGGCGCCGTAGAACCGGCCGCCCGTCGCGCATGCGGCGCAGATCGCCTGGCGCTCGGCCGAAGGGTCGCGGTCCATCTCACGGGCGAGGTAACTCTTGTCGCAGTGGTGGCAGCGCACCCGGGTCTCCCATGAATCCGCGACCTCGCTGAGCGGGTCGCCGGGCCGCGCCATGGCGAACCACGACGGCCGCGCCACCCGGGTGGTGGCGTGTAGGCGAGGAAGGCGATCGCGAAGACGAGCGGCAGACCCCAGACGAGCCATATGTCGCTCGTGGGATCGGTGATCTTCAGCACGAGGCCGACCGCCGTGGCGAGCACCCAGGCGAAAAGGCCGCCGGGGTTGATGACCGGAATCCGGCCGGGGCGGAACTCGAGCGTCTCGACGGCGATCCGACCGCTGCGCAGGTAGAGCACGTGCGCGAGCGCGACGGCTACCCAGGCGACGATCGCGATGCCCTGGTAGTTGAGCGCGTCGAGGACGTAGCTCAACACATTGCTCAGCATCAACAGGTAGCCGAGGACGACCGCGAACACGACCCAGGCCGTGCGCGGGAGGGTGATACGGAAGACCCGCGAGAAGAAGCTCTCGAAGTCGTCGAGGCGAGGTAGAGGTTGACCGTGTTGATCCGCGTCTGGGTGATGGCGATGAGCAGGATGCCGAGCACACCGGTGAGGTTGACAATCGCGACGGGGAGCGCGCTCTCCTGGCCGGCGAGCTG
>JALYZL010000374.1 GCA_030948875.1 Actinomycetota bacterium | reverse complement strand
CCGTGCTGCCACCGGCGTTGGCGACGTAGGCGCTCTTGCCGTCCGGGGACACCGCGACACCTGACGGGCTCAAGCCAGTGGCGACGGTCGCCGGGGTCTTGGGCGTCAGCGCGCCGCTCACCGGGTCGATCGTGAACTGCGAGACCGTGCTGCCGTTGCTGTTGGCGACGTAGGCGCTCTTGCCGTCCGGGGACACCGCGACACCTGACGGGGACCCGCCCGTGGCGACGGTCGCGGGGGTCAGCGAGGAGAGCATGCCCCCGGCGCCGATCGCGTACTGCGAGACATCGGCCGACTGACCGTTGGTGACATACGCGCTCCCGGCGGCCGCAGCGGAGGCGGGCAACGCCAAGCACGCCAGCAGCGCCACCCACAGCGCCGGCCTCCCAGCCGACGGCAAACGGCGCGCGATCCCGCTGGTCGCAGGACTCGATGGGCGCCACGCCAAAGCCATCTTCGGAGAACGTCGGCGCAACGAGAACCGACCCGATACCCAAGTGAAACGAGAGGAACTCATAGCAACCCAGCCCTCCATTATTTAGTAAACCGATGCTCCAAGACAGAGCTGACCGGGTGTTCGTGGTAGCTTTCGACCGGCGCTGTCGCTCGTCCGGGGTAAGAACGAGACGAGGCCAACCCCCGACCGCGCCGAGGCACACGCGAGACGCGCCGAGGCATACGCGAGAGGATCATGCAGGCCCGATCGCTGGTCATTGGAACATCGCTACGCCGGCGATCGCGCCCGTCCCGCCCGGCTCATCGTTGATTCCCGCGCCGCCCCGGGGCGCCGACGGCGGTCACCGACACCGAGCTGACGGCGGTCGGGATCATGCAGGTTTGCTCCGCTCCGGTGAAGGAGAAGGTCACCGATTGCGCGCCCGGGGTGCTGGGGCAGCTGGTCGCCGCCGAAGCGGAGGAGACCATGATGGGCAACGTCATCAGCCCGTTCGCCGTCGCAAGAATCGCCGCTCGCTTGATGCCAGTCATGGAAACACTTCCGGTTACAACAGTCGTTGCCGCGGTCGGATCAGATCATGTCCCTCGCGGGCCCCGCTGCCAATAGACCTAGGTCCCCAGTTCGGGAACTCGCTCTCGTCCCTCGGCTTGGACCTCAGCCTCCCGATGTCGCCCGCCCTCCGCGGGCTACCATCGCCAGCACCCGGCGAGGGAATGCGTTCGGCGTGGTAGTCCGGTCGCGCTACCGCCAGGAGGCCAGGCGGCGTCCCGGAGCGTAGGCTTGTGCGGTGCCGATTGCGCCCGCATGAGCGAGTACCAACCCACTCGCGGCGGGATGCTGAGACGGACGTCGAGCGCGGACAGCCTGGGGGTGGCGCTCATCGCGCTGGCGATCGCGACGTTGTTCGTGGCTGGGTTGGAGGTCGCGCTGTTGCTTGATCACCCCGCTGGCCCGGTGTGGGTGCTGCTGCTGTTTGTGGGCGTCGGTGTCGAGTACGTGCTCGCGGGCCTGCTGGCGTGGTCGCGCCGTCCGAGTAACCGCACCGGAGCCCTTCTCTGTGTGGGCGGGCTTAGCCTGCTCGCCGCGGCGCTGCAGAACACCGACCTCCCCGGGCTGGTCGCGGTCGGGCTGATCCTCGGCGTCGCGCCGATCGGCGTCATTCTCCACATCCTGCTCGCGTTTCCCCGCGGCCGGGTACACGGCTCGCCCGTCCGTGCGCTCGTCGTCTGCGGCTACGTGGTCACGATCGTGCTTCAGGCCCCCCAGTATTTGTTCTCGGATGTCTCGGGCCCGACCGGGGTTCTCCAGCTCAACGACCGTCCCGACCTCCTCCAGATCGCCACCTGGGTCCAACGCAGCCTCGGCGTCGTGGTGATCGTGCTCACCGCGGTGGTGCTCGCGCATCGCCTGCGGAGCGCCACCTCGGGCCAGCGGCGGGTGCTGGGGGTCCTGTACGCCTACGGGATCGCGGCGATCTTGTTTCTCGAGGTCGCAGTCAACGTCCTGCCACCGCTGTTCGGGTTCGGCCCGATCACGGTATTCGTGCTTCAGATCTCCGCGTTCGCGGGCGTTCCGGTCGCGTTCGCGGCTGGCGTCCTGCGCGGCGGATTTGCGCGTACGAGCCAGATCGACGAGCTCCGCGCGCAGTTTGAGACCCAGGATGGTGGCCGGATGCGAGCCCGTGAAGCGCTTGCCCGGGCGTTGGGGGATGAGTCACTCGAGCTGCTGTTCTGGCTGCCTGAGCGCGAGGAGTACGTCGATGCGTCGGGAGCGGTGAGAGCGTTGCCGCGGGTCGGCTCCGGTCGCGCGGGGGTCGAGATCGAGGCCGCGGGCAGGCGGGTAGGCGCGATCGTCTACGACGAGCTGCTGATCGACCAGCCCGAGCTGGTCCGTTCAGCCGGGCGCGTGATCTCGCTTGAGCTCGAGCGCGAGCGGCTGACTGCCGAGCTGCTCGCGAGCCGGCAAGCGCTGAGGGAGTCACGAGCCCGAATCATCCACGCCGCCGACCGCGAGCGACGCCGGATCGCGCGAGACCTCCACGACGGCCTGCAAGCGCGGCTCGTGCTGCTCGCGATCCAGGCCGGACGAATCGTCGCCGACCTACCTGCAGCCGATCTGGGCCACCAAGCCCGCGAGATCCGTTCCGGGCTCGATGCAGCCAGCGACGAGCTGCGGGCACTCGTACAAGGGGTGATGCCGGCGCTATTGATCGAGCGTGGGCTGTACGCCGCGACAGAGGACCTGGTTGACCGCATGCCGGTTACAACCCGGCTAGTGCTCAGCCATCCCGAGCAGCCGCTGCCCTCAGGCGTGCAGAGAGCCGGCTACTTCGTGGTCGCCGAGGCACTGACCAACGCGGTCAAGCACTCCCGAGCCAGCGAGCTGACGGTCAACCTCGCGCGCGACAACGGCCAGCTGAAGATCGAGATCCGCGACGACGGCGTCGGAGGCGCCCATCCCGGCGAAGGTACTGGCTTGCGCGGCATCGCCGACCGCCTCGACGTGCTCGGCGGCCGGCTGCTCGTACACAGCCCGCCCGGGCAGGGAACGCTCGTCCGGGCGGAGCTGCCATGCGGGTCGTAATCGGCGAAGACGAAGCCCTTCTACGCGAAGGGCTGGTGCACGTACTCCAGCGGACCGGGGTCGAGGTCGTCGCTGCCACCGGCGACGCGCCAGATCTCCTCGCGCTGGCGGTCGCGCACGCACCTGACCTCTTGATCGCCGACATCCGCATGCCGCCACGCCACGCCGACGATGGACTGCGCGCGGCGCTCGAGGTCCGCCAGCGACGGCCCGAGACCGCGATCATGATCCTCTCCCAATACGTTCACCGTCGCTACGCACTGGAACTGCTGGAGGACGAATCGGCCGGGGTCGGCTATCTCCTCAAACAGCGCGTCGCCGACGGCGAAGCGTTCTCCCGTGACCTGCGACG
>JALYZL010000341.1 GCA_030948875.1 Actinomycetota bacterium | reverse complement strand
GCTCGGCGGGCTTGCGCTGATCGCTCTCCTCGCCGCGACGGTCGCCGCGATCCTCCTCCACGGAGGCCAACCCGAACTGGCGCACCTCACCCGTGACGGGTGCCTGCTGCTCGCCGTGCCCGCGATCGCAAGCGGACTCAGCCTGCTCGCGCTCTACACGCTCGCTCGCTTCCGCCGCTGAGCACATGGCGCTCGGCGATCAGCTCGTCCGACAAGCACCGGCCGGGCGCAAGCCCGGCGAGCATCCGATAGCTGCGCGTCGCCCGCCTCACGCAACAGATCCGCCGAGCGGCCGACCTGTGGTGCGCTGGTGCGCTCGACATCCCTCCCATCAGGATGCCGCGGCGCCGCAACGCCCCGATCGACCGTACCGGGACATTTCGTACCGATGTTCCTCATCGGCCGAGACGGCGCCGGAGGTGCGTCCCGCCCGAGGCAGACTTCGACTGGGGCGGCGTGCGGATCGACAACGTCTTGTAATTCCGAGGGCGCACCGGAGCCTGCCCTCACGGATTCTGAGGTTGGGACGATGACTCCTCCCAGTCCGGCACGAACAACGGCAGTGCTCGATCCGTCTGGACGTCGATCACTGCGCGGCCGTTCAGGGGCTTCTCGAGATACACGTGGACCGGGCAATCCCAGCATTCGTGGTCCTCTGTGTCTGCGTCGAGTTCCTCGTAGCACATGATCACCCGCACATACACATTGTCTTCGTCCTCCTCCACGAGCGCTGCGCAGATGCCTTCCGCGCCGACCCAGACCGGCACGCGAAGCTGGAGCCGTCCGGGTTCGCGTTCGCGGTAGGCGAGACACCTGCACGGTCGCTGAGGGTGGCGCATCGGGCACCTCGGAGCCCATCGATCGAGCCAGTCCGCCTGCGCCTCGGTCAAGTCGTCCTGCTCGTCGGTAGAGCCCTCGTCAGCCCAATCGCTCGTCATTGGTTCAGGGTGACGCCGCCCGATGCGACATGGGCGGATGGGCCTACTTTGGTGCGTGGCCGCGACACGATTTTCACGTCCCCGTCACACGTCGTTGGATTCGGCCAGATCCTCGCGCGCCCAATGCGGCGGAGATCCACAACTTCTTTCACCAACCTCTTGCAAACCTCCAGCGCATGGGTCAACTTGGCACGCGGCAGCCAACGCCAATGCCCATGCTGAACTCCCTCTACATCCCAACTTGCCAGACCGAAGCGACACTCGTCGTGTCGGTCCGGCTATGCCAGCACAGCTTCGATCTGAAGCGTCAGCCGGCCAACGACATATCCCTCGCCGCGAGGTGTGCGCGCTAAGCATTTGGCGCACATAGCAAGCGAAGCGAGGGCGACCCAATGGGTCGCCCTTTTTGTTTCCGTGAACCCAAAGGTGATGCTCAGCTTGAACAAGGTCTAACCACAATCGAGGCCCCGCCTGAGAGAGAAAGGTCCTCACGATGCAGCAATGAGAATCGCGCACCTGCGATCAGGTGTCACTTACTCATGCAGTTCTTGCTGGCATCGGCGAGCGCCGGGCTCCAACACCCCTCCACGTAGGACGATTCCCGCACCGTGCGTATTACCCGAGCGGGATGATCCAGGGCTGAAGGGTGGGCGAGTGGCATAGACAACATCGTTTGCTGATGCGAACGACGCATACTTTTGGGTCAACCGTGACGCCGAAGAACGCGCGTGTGCGTCGAGCTCCCTTGGGGGCTGGACAGACAGGTTCGATCTCGGCGCGACGGCAGATGGCTCAGTTGGCAGAGCGCCTCTCTGACCACGCTGCGGGCCGGAGCGGATCCGGTTTATCGACTCGAAATCGACAGGACACAGGTTCGAATCCTGCTCGGAGCGCTCGCGCTCCGGTAGCTCAGCGGTAGAGCAGTTACCGGGCTACACCACCACGACCGCAGCAGATCCGTTCAGACCCCGCACTGACCCGCGGGCCGAAGCCGGACGGTTACCGGTAGAGCGCCCGGCCGTGAGCCGGGAGGTCGGCGTGTTCAAGTCGCGCCCGGAGCCCGCGCTCCGTAGCTCAGTCATTCCGTTTGGCCACGTCACGACCGCGGACGCCCTTAATCCGGCTGCGGGCCGGAGCAGCACCGTTATCGGGAGCGAGCAGGCGGGCCTATGTCGGCTGCGCACTCGCCAGGGAGACGGAGCCTGGCGGCCCCACCGCTTCGGCGGCTCCACCGGTCTGCACCCACGACCGCAGCTCAACGTCTCAAATCAACAAGCACCGAAAGGAGGATCTCATGTCGTACCTGAAGCGTCACGGCACCCGTCGCGTGTCGCAGTGGACCCCGATCCGCGACTCGGATCAGGTCCGGAACTCGGCCGGCGGGTTCGCCTGGGCGGTCGACGATTGGACGGCGCTGCACCGCTTCCTGATCCTCGGGTCCGACGGCGGCAGCTACTACGCGTCGCAGTGGACGCTGACGCGCGAGAACGCCGAGGCAGTGGAGCGTTGCCTGGCCGAGGACGGTGCCCGGACCGTTGCGGAGATCGTCCGCGTGAGCCGCGAGGGTCGGGCGCCGAAGAACGACCAGGCGATCTTCGCGCTGGCCATGGCCGCGGGCGTCGGCGACGAGCCCACCCGCAAGGCGGCCCTTGATGCGCTTGCGGATGTGTGCCGCACCGGCACGCATCTGTTCCGGTTCGCCACGTACGTCGAGGGCTTCCGCGGTTGGGGTCGCTCTCTGCGACGCGGGGTCGGTCGCTGGTACTCGGCGCAGTCTCCGGACGCGCTCGCCTACCAGGCGGTGAAGCACCGCCAGCGCGACGGGGTAACCCACCGCGACCTGCTCCGGCTCTCGCACCCGGCCCAGCGGGTCAGCACCGGCAACCCGACGCTCCAGGTCTCTGGCGAGCACGAGCGGCTGTTCGAGTGGATCGTCCGTGACGGCCCCACCGACGGCCTCCCGCGCGTCGTCGAGGGGTTCGCCCGCGCGCAGGCGGCGGAGACGCCGAAGCAGACTGCAGCTCTGGTGCGCGAGTACGGGCTGCCGCGCGAGGCACTCAGCAGCGACCACCTGACCTCGCCCGAGGTCTGGGAGGCGCTGCTCGAGGGGATGCCGATGACGGCGATGATCCGCAACCTCGCGACGATGACCCGGGTCGGCGTGCTCGCGCCGGGTTCGGCTGGCAGCGTCGTGGTCGTGGCCCAGCTGGGCGACGCGGAGCGGATCCGGAAGGCTCGGATCCACCCGATCACGCTCCTCGCGGCGCTGCGCACCTACGCGTCCGGGCGTGGTGCTCGTGGCCGCGGGGAGTGGAGCCCGGTGGCTGAGGTTGTCGACGCGCTCGACGCCGCGTTCTACTCGGCGTTCGAGGGCGTCGAGGCGAGCGGCAAGCGGTTGCTGGTCGCGCTCGACGTCTCGGGTCGATGACGTGCGGCGAGGTCGCCGGCGTGCCCGGGTTGACCCCTCGCGATGCGTCGGCGGCGCTCGCGCTCGTTACCGCGGCGACGGAGTCGCGCTACGAGGTGGTCGGCTTCTTCGCCGGCGGCGGCGGGTTCAAGAAGCGCGGTAGCGGTCGGTTCTCCGGCCGCGCCGATGGTCTGACGCCGCTCACGATCTCGCCGCGCCAGCGGCTCGACGATGTCGCCAAGACCGTCTCCGACCTGCCGTTCGGCGGGACCGACTGCGCGCTGCCGATGCTCTATGCGCAGGCGGCTGGCCGGGAGATCGACGCGTTCCTGATCTACACCGATTCGGAGACCTGGGCGGGTGAGGTTCACCCGGTCCAGGCTCTGCGCGACTACCGCCAGGCGTCGGGTATCGATGCCCGGCTGGTGGTCGTCGGCATGGTCTCGAATGGCTTCTCGATCGCCGACCCCGCTGATCGGGGCATGCTCGACGTCGTCGGGTTCGACACCGCGACGCCGCAGCTGATCGCCGACTTCGTCCGCGGAACGCTCTGACCCAGAGTGCGGCGGGCGAGCGAAGACGCGCCGCCGCCGAGCTGTCCAGGCGGCGGCGCTGTGCGCGGGCGTGGCGGAACTGGCAGACGCGCCGGCCTCAGAACTGCTTCGGCGGTCGTGCCCAAGGCGCCGAGTCGACGCCCGGTCCTGGAGGTGTTCGCTGGTACCATAGGTGGCATGGTGAAGACGACGGTCTACATCGATGAGCGCGACGCTGCCGCCCTGCGCCGCATCGCAGCCGAGACAGGCCGCTCGCAAGCGGACATCATCCGTGAGGCGATCAGCAGGACGACAAGGGCGAGCGGCCCACGCCGGCTACGCTCGACCGCCGCTGGACGGGGGACTGGCGAACCGGTCGCTCGGCACGCCGACGAGATCGTTCGAACGGAGCTGGCTCGATCGAAGCGCTGATCGTCGACGCCGGCGCGCTCTACGGAGTGGCCGACGCCACAGACCCGGAACACCGAGTGCTGGTGCGGACGTTGGAGCAGTGGCCCGGCGAGCTGGTCGTCTCCGCGTTCACGGCCGCGGAAGCCGATCACCTTGTGCTGACGCGCCTGGGCATCGATGCCGAGCTGGCGCTACTCGATGACTTCGCGGTCACCTACGCGGTCCAGAGCCTTGACCCTGCCGGAATCAGGCGCGCGCGCGAACTCTGCGCGCAGTATCGCGATCTCCAGCTTGGGCTTGCCGACGCATCGATCGTCGTACTCGCAAAACATTGGTCCACACGCTCCGTCGCGACGTTTGATCAGCGACATTTCCGGACCGTCGCCCCTCTACAAGGGGGCACGTTCCGGCTCATGCCAGCCGACGCCTGACCAGCTTGCGTGGCGGATACACGAGGAGGATGATCGATGTGAAGATCAAGACGTTCGGCCCGTCGATGAGCGGAGCCTCAAGCGACTCGAGAATTGCATGGAGGCCGGGGACGCCGAGTTCGGCGTGCTGTGCGCCGAACACCACCCTGGCTACAGCCAGCCCATCGGCGGCGCCGTGGCCTACGAGGGCTACCTCTCGCCGTCCGGGGTCGGCTACGACATCGGATGCATCGCAGCAGATGAACCTATTTCGTGTTCAGACGGCGTCACGCGTCCGATCCAGCGCGCAACCCGTCCCGTCTGCGCGGAGGAGGGCGGCCTGATACGCGAGGTAGCCCCGTTCCTCGGCGTCGCCGGCCGCGGGGTTCGCCGAGTCGTCAAGGTCATGCTGGCTAACGGGCGCAGCGTGACGCTGACCGACGATCATCGCGTCCGCACGGACACCGGCTGGCGGCGAGCCGACGAATTGCGGCCGACCGATCGGGTGCTCTGTCCCGTTTTCGTCGGTCTGCCGCACGAACCCCACCCGATCGAGCCCGCGCTTCTGAGGATCGCCGGTTACGTAAACGGTGACGGCCACATCGCCACCAAGAGCAACCGCGTGTGTCTGTACACGAGTAAGGATTGCGATGCGGCGGACCTCGCAAGAGACCTCATGTCGCTCGGGTGCGTGCCTTCGATCGACCGACGGGTTCGGCCCAACGGGAGGATCGAGAACGCCGTCTACGTCAATGAGCGATCGCTCCGCGAGCGACTCGCCGACCTCGGCTGTCCAGTGGGCCGCAAGGCGGGTAGGTGGGGCGGCTGCGCGGAGCCGATTCTCCAGCTCCCTCCCTGGGCGCGCGCCTGTTACCTGTCCGCCTTCGCCTCGGCCGAGATGTCCGCGCTTCGGCTTGTCGACCAGCGCATTCAGCCCCTCGCGATCAAGCAGCGCGGGATCGATGCGATCGAAGACGTGTGGGAGATCGCTGACTCGCTGGGGGTCGAGGTTGGCATCAGCCGCTCCGACGGCGAGAACTGGTACGCGCAGGTTCTCGGTGGCGAAGAGGCGCAGGTGTGGTTCATCGAGAGGATCGGCTTCAACCGTGCTGCCGGCAAGCGTCTCGCTGGAGCGGCCGTGGTTGGCACCGCGTGGGAGCGATCAAGTCATCTCCGCGTCCGGCGACGTCCCCAGAGCGAGATGCGCGAGACGATGGCGTCACGAGAGCGCATTCGGGATGCGGTCTCCACCGTCGCCACGCGCAATGGGTTGACCGAGGCGGTGGTGTGGCATCTCGCCTACCGGCGTGGTGCCGTTCGGCGCGCCCGGGGATGGTGCCCTCAGGATCGACCGCTCGGCGAGAGCGTGTATTCGGCGGTCGCCGACGTCTCGCCGGCCGGCGAGCGGAACACCTTCGACGTCGTGACCGCTGATCCCGCGGAGGCGTTCGTTGCCGGCGCCATCGCTGTTCACAACTGCGGTAACAAGGCCACCCTCACCGATCTAACCCACGATGACCTCGCCGCCCTCGGTGGCGTCGAGCCGGTCATGCACGAGATTACGCGCCGGATCTCGTTCGGCATGGGGGTGCCCGCCAAGGAGCGGGGCGAGCACCCGGTGCTCGAGAAGATCCGCCACGCCGAGTTCGAGCCGCAGCGCAAGCTGGCGGGCCTCGCTGAGTCGCAGCTCGGCACGGTTGGGTCGGGTAACCACTACGTCAACGTGATGGAGGCGACTCCTACGTCTCGGCGATGGGGCTCGCTGGGGAGTACGCCTACGCTGGGCGGGATGTGGTGGTGGCCAAGGTGCTCGAGATCCTGGGCGCCGACGCCGTGCACGAGGTGCACAACCACCACAATTTCGCCTGGCGCGAGGAGCACGCCGGCCGCACCTACTGGGTGATCCGCAAGGGCTGCACGCCGGCGCGGCCCGGCCGGGAGGGGTTCGTGGGCGGGTCGATGGGTGATGAGTCGGTGATCCTCGAGGGCGTCGATTCCGGTGAGGCAGAGGAGTCGCTGTTCTCGACCGTGCATGGTGCAGGGCGGGTGATGAGCCGCACCGCAGCCGCGGGCCGGGTCCGGCGACGCAAGCGCTGGGCGTGCACCCATCGTGACTGCCACCGCGTCTTCGACGCGGACGCCATCAGCCCGACGGCGGGCGCCCCGCAGCTCGGAGCCTGTCCCGATCATCCCGACTCGCGCCTGAAGAAGGTGTGGATCGAGGAGCAGATGAAGCCCGGCAAGGTCGACTGGCCGGCCGTGCAGGCGCGCCTGCGGGAGCAGGGAATCGTCCTCATCGGCGGCGGCGCCGACGAGGCGCCCGAGGTGTACAAGCGCCTCCCCGACGTGCTCGCGGCGCACGCTGGCTCGATCCGGGTCAAGCACGCTGCGACCGCTCGGCGTGGCCATGGCGGGCCGCGACGTCTACGACCCATACAAGGACTGAGGGACCGCCGCCCGGCGGCCCCTCAGCGCTACTGGTCGGGAGATCCGCCGACTGCCGCCGGGTGCCCCTCGGCCGAGTGGGATACTCGCATCGTGCGTCGCGCCGCCGTGATCTGTGTCATGTCCGCGGCGCTCGGGATCGGGGCATCCACCGCGAGCGGGGTCGACCCGGCCGCAGCCGCTCAGAGCCCGGTGACCGCGGTCCCGGTGTCGGCCACCGAAGGCGAGCAGTTTTCGGGCGAGGTCGGCACCTACTCGGGCTGCGGCCCCGTTGGGCCCGCGACCGCGACCGTAGATTGGGGGGACGGGAGCTCACCGAGTCCGGCGACCCTGACGCTGATACCCGGGACGGTGACCTGCGAGATCATTGCCTCGCACACGTACGCCGAGGAGGGCAGCGACACAACTACTGTCACGGTGACCACCTCCACGGCCGGTCCCGCCACGGCCACGGGGACCGCCGCCGTCGCCGACGCGCCGCTCACGGTCACCGGCCGGACGCTTGGCGGATCGCCTGGCACCCCCACCAGCGGCGTCGTCGCGACCGTCCAAGATGCCGGCGGCCTCGAGCCGGTCTCTCACTACACCGCCAGCATCAGCTGGGGCGACGGCCATAGCTCGACAGCCACGGTCGGCGCCGACGGGAGCGTGAGCGGCTCGAACACCTACGCGATCGCTGGGAGCTATTCGCCGACGGTCACCGTATTCGACGACGGCGGGCAGACGGCGACTGCGTCGGCAACGGCCACGATCACGGCGCCGACCCCGCCGCTGCCGTCAAGCCCTCCGCCATGCGCGGCCATCATCCCGACCGTTCTGCCTCGGTTCACACCGACCGCCGCGGACCCGGATGCCCGCTGGGTGCAGGCGCTCTATCACGACGTACTCGACCGCAGTCCGGACTCGTCGGAGCTCCAGTACTTCACGGGGGCCGTGGGCGCCGGGGCGACGCGCGTGGCGGTCGTTTCCTACCTCGAGGGCGATCCCGACCGTCCGATCATCATCGGGTCGCTCTACAACGAGTTCCTGCACCGCCCGCCGGATCCAGCGGGGCTCAGCTCCGGCGAACAGTTCCTCGCGCAGGGCGGGACCGATGAGCAGCTGAGCGCCGTGCTCCTCGGCTCACCGGAATACCTGACGACGCGCGGCGGCGGGACGACGCCTGGCTTCCTCGGGTCGCTCTACTGCGATCTGCTGCACCGCACCATCGACCCAACATCGCTGGCGACCTTCGAGCAGGCGCTCGCCGCCGGCGCGACCCGCCAGCAGGTCGCCCAGCAAGTGCTCTCCTCGACTGAGTACCGCAGAGATCTCGTGACCGGCTTCTACCTGAGCTTCCTGCACCGCGTGCCCTCCCTGTCTGAGCTAGGCGTCTGGATCGGCGACTTGCAGATGGGAGCAACCGACGAGCACATCGTCACCGCGTTGCTCTCCTCGCAGGAGTACTTCAACGACTACAACGCCGCGCCCGGCGTCTTGGTGAGCCCGGCAATCACGGGACTCGGGGTGATTCACGTCACCCTGCGCCACGCGGCGACGCTCGAGCTCAAGGTGCTCGAGTTGCTGCCTGCCGTGCAGAAGTCGAGCGCGACCACCACCAAGCCCAAGATCGCGACACCGAGAACGCGCCAGCTCGGGGTCGTGAACCTCGGTCGCCACAGCAAGGGCCGCGTCACCATCCACTGGAACCGCAAAGTCGGCAAGCGGCTGCTGAAGCCCGGGCGCTATGTGCTCCTGCTCGAGGCGGGTTCGGATAAGAAGCTCGCCGATGTGAGCGACGCGATCGACGTAACTCTCAGCTGACACCCTTGAAGTCAAAAGCGCTGCCGTGGCCAGTCCGAAGGATCCCGACTCCGTTGTCCAGATCGCTGGTGGTGCGGCGTCGGTGGGATGAAGGCCGCAATCGAGCGGCGAAACCATTCCAGTGGAGGACAGCGATGAGGAGCGACGGTCCGTTCGTCGACAGTCCGGAGGTCTTCCGCGGTTCATACTCGGATCTAGAGGAGGAGCGATGTGGCGGAGCAGGAGCGCCGGGATTCGGAGATGTCGCTGTGGATCGAGCTTTACGAGAGCCTTCGGGAGCACGGTGTGCTCCTGTCGACGGGCCGGCTGCATCCAGTGGACGTGGCGACTACGGTCCGCGAGCGCGGTGACGTGACCGAGATCGTCGACGGCCCGTTCGCCGTCACTAAGGGATCGTCCCTAAATTAGATGAAGGAGTTGGGGGTGTTGTTGTAGAACACGTAGTGCATGGGTGATGCTGAGGCTGGGATCGCGGAGCGGTATCGATTGGTGGGCGGGGGGCTCAACGAGCGTCAGCGGCGGGCTTTGGCGGCGGCGGAGGCGCGGACGTTTGGGTATGGCGGGATCGCGGCGGCGGCGCGGGCGTGTGGGCTGGCTGAGAACACGGTTCGTAAGGGGTTGCGGGAGCTGGAGAGCGGCGAGCAGCTCGCGCCGGGACGGGTGCGCGCTGCCGGGGCGGGGCGCAAAGCGGCGCAGGACATCGATCCTGAGTTGCTGGATGAGCTGCGCCGGCTCGTCCGCGACGATACGCGTGGTGATCCTGAGCGAGTGTTGTTGTGGACGGCCAAGAGCGTGCGCAATCTGGCCGACGAGCTGACTGGGCGGGGGCATCCGGTCGGGTTTCGCACCGTCCCGAAGCTGTTGCGTGAGCTGGGCTACAGCCTGCAGTCGGCGCGTAAGGCCTTGGAGGGCAAGCAGCACCCCGATCGCGACGCGCAGTTTTGTCATATCAACGACACCGTCAGTCAGGCGATCGCGGCTGGGCAGCCTGCGATCAGTATCGACTGTTCATGCCGACGTCGGCATGAGGTGTCTGATGCCGATCTTGGGGTTATGCCGATCCTGGTGTGAAGTTCTTGATGGGCGTGGTGATCGCTGCGCGGTGGGTCGGCATAGTCGCCGGGTTCAGAGGTTGTCGAGGAAGTCGAGGAGCGAGTC
>JALYZL010000333.1 GCA_030948875.1 Actinomycetota bacterium | reverse complement strand
CCCGGAAACGCCGCGGCCCGCTCCGCGAGTGCCGCCGGTGAAACCACGTTCGGTGGCGCATCGACAAGCTCGCGGGCGGCGTTCGTCCAACGCGCGACGAGCGCTGCGCGGTCAGCCACGGGCGCGAGGGCGTCGGCGCAGCCGCAGATCACGAAGCGCTGGACGCCGCGCGGCTGCTCGCCGCTTCGCCAGCGGCGGGCGTCGTAGCCGCCGAGGACGGCGCCTTCAGCCAGCGCGCGCACCTGCTCCTCAACGGGGAGCGGCAGGGAAGCATCGAGCGCCCAGGCGACCGTCCCACCCCGGCACGCGCGCACCGCCCGCGCCGCACCAGTCCGCAGTCCCTCGACGTCGGGCTTGAGCGCGACGACAGCGAGCGGGGCGGGGTCCGTATACACGATCGCGACCGGATCGGCATCCGCGATCGCGCGCTCCGAGGCACCGAGCTCCGAGGCCCGCGCCCCCACCGCAACTGCGACGAGGTCGGCGCCGATCGCGTCCGGGTCGCCCGCAGTTACCTCGACGTGCATCGTGTGGGGGAGATCATTCGGCTGCTGCGGTCTTTCGCTAACATGTCGCCTACGTGTACTCTAAGAGGGAGGTATCCTATGAGGTGGATCAAGCCCGAGTTTGAGTTCATCGATCTCTGTTCCGAGGTCACCTGCTACCTGTACCACCGGTAGGAGTCTGAAGCCGAAGTGGTTTCGGGCGCTCGCCTGGGGCTACGTCCCTCCTCCTCTGCCGCGTGCGCGTTCTTATCCTCGGGTCGGCAGCCGGCGGTGGGTTTCCGCAATGGAACTGCCATTGCGGTACGTGCGAGGCCGCGCGCGCGGGCGTGCGGGCGCGACCCCGTACGCAGTCGTCGCTGGCGATCCGTGGCGGTGAGGGGCCGTGGTTTCTCGTAAACGCCTCGCCGGATGCGCGCCAGCAACTTGAGGCGCTCACCCCCCGGCAGGTCGACGGCGTCCGGGCGCTGCCGATCGCGGGCGTGCTTCTGACCGACGCGGAAATCGACCACACGGCTGGGCTTCTGCTCCTACGCGAGTCGGCGACGCCGGTGCGCGTATTCGGCGATGAAGGCGTCGAGCGTGCGCTGAGGCATGGGTATCCAGTGTTGACGATTCTCGAACGCTATTGCGGGGCCGAGTGGCAGACGCTGGAACCAGAGCGGGCGAGACCGCTCGAAGGGTCGAGCCTCACGGTCGAGCCGTTCGAGGTGGGCGGCGATGCACCGCGCTACCTGAGCGGGTCAGACGTGGAGCTCGGGGCGAGTGGGTTCGTCTTCCGCGACCGCGCGAGTGGCGGCGTTGTCACCTACGTCCCGGGTCTCGCACGATTGGACGATGGCGTGCTCAACCGGTTCGCCACAAGCGATCTCGTGCTCGTCGACGGAACCTTCTGGCGCGACGACGAGCTCCTCCGACTCGGCATCTCGGCGCGCAGCGCGCGCGACATGGGACATCTGCCGCTCTCGGGCCCGGGTGGGACGCTCGAGGCGCTTGCGCAGCTGGAGCGACCGCGTAAGGCGCTCGTCCACATCAACAACACGAACCCGATCCTGCTCGAGGACTCTCCCGAGCGGGGCGCGGTCCTCCGCGCGGGCGTCGAAGTTGCCTACGATGGCCTCGAGATCGAGATATGACCGACAGTGCCACGAGACCGACGGGCGAGCGCGGGCCGTCGCCGCCCGAGGAGTTTATCGCCCTCCTGCGCGCGCAGGGGACGCGCTACCACAATCTGCACCCCTTCCACAGACGGATGGACGCGGGAGAACTCACGTGCGAGGAGCTACGGCGCTGGGTCACGAACCGCTTCTACTACCAGAAGTGCATCCCGTTGAAGGACGCGACGATCCTGGCGAACTGCCCCGAGGTCGAGGTCCGGCGCGAGTGGATACAGCGCATCATCGACCACGACGGCGCGACCGACGGAACCGGCGGCATCGAGTCGTGGCTGCGGCTCGGCGAGGCGCTCGGAGTCTCGCGAGCAGAACTGGTGTCGGAGCAGCGCGTCCTCCCCGCGGTGCGCTACGCGGTTGACGCCTACGTGAACTTCGCGAGCCAGAAGTCGTGGATCGAGGCGGTCGCGTCATCGCTGAC
>JALYZL010000323.1 GCA_030948875.1 Actinomycetota bacterium | reverse complement strand
ATCGTCCGCGGCGGCGAGCTGCACGAGCACGTCGTCGGGAAGGTTGTGGGCGCCAAGCTGCGTGGGTGTAGTCGCGTTGTGCCCGGCGGCGTCAAGCAGGTCGGCTACGCGGGGTGGCAGCATCGAGTCGATCAGGAACCTCACGCCAGCAGGCGCTGGCGCTCGCCGGCGACGCTTTCGGCGTCCGCGAGCGCCCGATCGTTGGCGTCAACCCGCGCCTCGATCTCGGCTCGATTGGCGGCGGCGTAATTGAGCGCGATGACGACTTGGCGCTCGTGAACGCCGAACTGCTCAGCGAGCACAGCCACGCGCTCGGACTCTGAGCCGGTGGTGTCTCGAAGGGCTGCAACGATCTCCCACACGTCGGGTCCGCCGGCCAGCGCGGCCCGGCGGCCCGCGGGCCCGGGCTTAAAGACGATCCCAGGATGCGCTGCGGACGCGAGGCCTTCGCGTACAAATCGCTCGATCAGCTCGGTGACGGTCGTGGTCTCGTTGGCTGCCTGCGCCGCGAGCCGGCTGCGTAGCTCGTCGTCGAGGCGGATGCTGGTCGTCGATCTTCCCATGGCTACTCTTCTCAGACGCAGTATGGCGCAATCCATCGTAGTACGCCTGGGCCGGGGAGGGCTATAACCGCCGACGCGGCGTCGGCCCGTGACGCAGCGCTGTCGCGAGCGAGCGCGAGGCGTGCTGCTCCTAGCCTGCGGGGGAACTCTCGCGCGAGGCATCGCGAGAGTTCCGTTCCCTTCAAGCAATGGCCGGCACCGGATGCGACTGGCGATCGTGCACGAATAACCGGGGTCAGTGGAATCCCTGATCGGACACCTCAATTGCGAAACAAGAAACCTCGTTGCGCAGGCGCCTGGGACGCCTCCGCTGAAGATCACCCCTCGGGAGAAAACGATGCTGGTCAGCCGGGACCGATCGAGATCTCCGGCGCGATCAGCGGAGAGAACCTCGGCGCGCTCGACTCAAACAGCGGAGGCGAAGGCGCCACGTACACCATCAACTACGGGGCTGGTGAGGGTGGGTCTCCCGCCCGTCCCCGGGCCTTCGCCAGCACACAACCGCGCCGGGGGTTTCCCCGGCGTGTCAATGAGTGGTTTGCCGGTCTCCACCGGTGGCGTCGGTGCTACGCAGCTTCTTCGACGTACCCCGCGGCCGAGCACGCATCACAGTACGCGGCGGGCGGGACGCGCGGCTCGTAGCACCCAGGTCGGCAACAGGTCGAGGAACGCTTGGGGCGGCCTCGACCGATGCGCGCAGCCGCCGCGTCCTTGAGCTCTTCGCGCATGCGATCGAGCTCCGCGGCGTGATCCGCGCAGAACCGACGGCCAGGTTCGGCCGAATTGGGGCAATGACTTCCACTACGACAACGCATAGCCCCGGCATTCTAACGCATGACCGAAGCAAATGTATCGTGGCGCCAGACCACGGACCTGGCGGCGGACACGCTGCCAGGGTGCCTGCTCGGGAGCCCGTACAACTGCGATCTGCCCCGAAAGGCGTCACGCCAAGCCTCTCGCGAGCAATCGGCTGGTGTTACGCCGAGAGCCTAGCGCAGCGCGCGACGAATGTGTGTGGCCAATGAGCTCGGCCACGTCCATCGCCTACGCTCAAGGGGTGCGGTGGCTCATCGACGGCATGAACGTGATCGGCTCGCGGCCCGACGGCTGGTGGCGTGACCGCGACGCCGCCATGGCTCGACTCGTCGACCTGCTCGAGCGCTGGGTCGCCGAATCCGGCGAGGATGTGACGGTCATGTTCGAGCGGCCGCCGTCGCCGCCGATCCGCTCGACGGTGATCGAGGTGGCGAACGCGCCACGCCCCGGCGCGAACGCGGCCGACGACGAAATCGTGCGGCGGCTGGCGGCCGATGGGCAGCCTGAGCAGGTCTGGGTGGTCACCTCGGACCGTGTGCTCGCCGAGCGCGCAAGGGCTCGTGGCGCGGTGGTCGAGGGTGCCGACTCCTTTCGCCGGCGGCTCGACGCGGGCTGATCGGGCCGGCCCCCGGGCCGCCGCCCTGCCGTCAGTGATGCCTGGCCGTCGTGGCGGTGCCGGTTGTAGTGCTCGTCGTGGTGCTCGTCGTCGTCCGCGGCAGCAGCTGATGCAGGTCCGAGTAACCGGTCAGGTAGATCGCGGTCGGGTCGGCGATGACCGGGTTGAACGAGCCCTCTGGGAAGGTGAAGACGACGCGGCCGGTGCGGACGTTGAGGCCGGTCGTGGTCTTGGAGGCGAGGTTCGAGTAGTAGACGACGTCGCCGACGATGGTGGGCGAGCCCGAGATCCTGCCGCCGGCGTCGTGGGCCCACCGCACCGCCCCCGACCTGGCGTCGAAGGCGTACAGCTTCCCGTCGTAGGAGCCGATGTACACGGTCGGGCCGAGGCCGGGGATGTTGGCGACGGCGGGCGAGGAGTACACGTAGGCTCCGGTGGCGGTAGCCCACGCAAGCTGGCCGGTCGAGGCCGCGAACGAGTACACGCGGCCGTCGGTGTTGCCGATGTAGACGCGACCGAAGGCGACCGCCGGGCTCGAATAGAAGTTCCCCGAGCCGAACCCATCCTGGGCGCCGTTGGTGGCGACGGCCCAGATCTGGTGGCCGTCGTTCGCGCGCACGGCGTAGGCGCGGCCGGCGTAATCGGCGAAATAGAGGATCCCGTCCGAATAGGCGACCGCGCCCTTAACCGGCCCGGACGCGTGGTACGTCCAGCGTACTCGTCCGGTGCTCGCGTCGATCGCCCGCACCGTCCCGTCCTGATCGCCGAAATAGAGCATGTGCCCGTAGACGAGCGGTGAGGATTCGCTGCCCGGAGGGATGCTCATCGACCACAAGATCCGGCCGGTCTGCGCGGAGAGCGCCACAAAGCGTCCTTGAGTCGGCGTCTTGGCGCCGGGGACGGTGGAGAGGAGGGGAACGAAGACGACGTCGTTGCCCACGGCCGGCGAGGCCGCCGCCAGCGTGCCGACCTTGCGTAGCCAGAGCACGTGTCCGGTGTGCTTGTCGATCGCCAGCGCCTCGCCCGAGTCGTTGAGCACATACAGCGTGTCACCCTGGATAACCGGGGGAAACTCCAAGAGCGCCGAGCCGTAGTAGGTCCAGCCGCGGTGGAGCGGCGGTTCGAGGTTCACCTCGGTGGAGAACAAGCGCGTGCGGGCGGCGTCATAGCCGTACCTGGGCCAGAGGAAGGCGCGCACGGCCACCTTGGGCTTGGCGGGGGTGGTCGTGGTGGGGGTCGTAAACTCGAGCTGCGGGTGCGAGACGTTGCCTGGCTTGTGAAGAATCACGACCAGGACGCCGGCAACCGCCAACGCCAGCACAGCCATGACAAGGAGCGACCCGCGGCGCCCCC
>JALYZL010000320.1 GCA_030948875.1 Actinomycetota bacterium | reverse complement strand
CCGACCTCCTGACCAGCTCGATCCGCCAGATCTTCACCGACGGCTCGGTCAGCGACGTGTTCGGCGGCGAGAACCAGCTTTTCTAGCCCGGCGGCGATGACGCCCGGCGAGCGCGACGATCTTCGGCGCGAACGTCATGCGCAGGGAAAGCGCGCGGCCGAGCTCATGGAGGTGCTCGGGTTGAGCGAGGGCGAGCTCTGCCAGATCCTCGACGTCGACGCCCTCACCCTGCTCTCGGGCCAGCTGGAGCATCGCGCCGAGTTGCCGATCCTCCTCGACCTCCTCGCCGAGGCGAGGGAGCGCGCCGGAGTGGCGGTCCTCCAGCGCTGGGTGCGCGTCGCCGGTGGTCCCGCCGGGCGACCGATCGACGCGCTCCTGAGCCGGGACTTCGCCGCCTTCGAGGACGCGACCGCCGAGCTCCAGAACCGTGGGTTCGTGCTCAGGGGTGGAGGCGCGTAGGCGGCCGCGTTAACCGCGCTCGCGCTGGCGCATGGGAACCGGCGATCGGAGCAGGGCCCAGCAACCGCGTCGGAAACGGCGTCGGCGAGCTGTGGGGGCCAAAGAGCGCTCGCAGGCTGGGAACGCTCGGCTCGGGCACGGCGCGCGAGCCTACGTAGGCGGTCCAGCTCACGGGATAGCCGGCGGAGATCCCGGGGATCAGGCTCGGCTCGCGGAGCACGGTCTCGAAGGCGAGCAAGGCCATCGTGCCCGGATCGAACACGAGCTCCGAGCGCGTGTGCAGCGCGCGCTCACGACCTAGGAGGCGGGTCAGGGGCCCGTTGACCGTTACCGGGACGCGCTCGTCGGGAGCTCCGAAGGCGATCCCGGAGCGGCCGAGCGGATCGCGGGTGGTGCCCAGATCCTCAATGCCCGGCGCGTGCGCAAGTGCCTGGAACACGGCGGCACGGGCGGCACGGAGCAGGGGTAGCGACTGGAGCAGGGAACTGAGCTCGTTGAGCCGCTCCGAGGGGCTGGCCTTGGATAGACCGAGCAGGCGTATGACCGCGGCGGGACGAGTCGGGAAGCGCAGGATCTGACCGTAGGTGAGGGTCCTCCGGCCCGCGGCGAAGCCAGCCGTCGTGAACGATGCGGCCGCGACCGCGTCGCCCACACTATGTTCCTTGACCCAGCTCGCTCGGTCGCTCGGGCTGCCGATGAAGTGCGGCTTCCCGACATCGTGTCCACGGCTCCGCTGCGCTCCGTTGATGGCAATCCAGTGCTCGATGCGGAAGCGGCTGACGACTACGGCACGCGACTTCGGGGTCAGCTCGGTCGGGGCGACGTAGCCGGCGATCTCAGGCGGCGCTCCCGGCGGTGAGCACTGGCGTTCAAGCGTGTTACGGGCACCGCGACCGGTGCCTACCGGCGCCAACCGCCGGCCTCATCGGTAGGTAGCGAGCGGCGTGGTAGCCTGAGACATTGTGGACCGATGATTGAGGTAGTTGGGCTCGTCCATTCCGCACGGAGGCCCAAAGGACCCGTGACATGCAGATGCTCGACGAAGTACTCGCGGCCAGGGACGGTGGGCGCAGCGCAAACCGCGGCGGCAGATATGAGTATTGACTCCGTTGGGGACGGGGAGGTCGCCGCTGGTGCAGAGGCTGCGCTGATGCGCAACGTGTTGGAGTCCTCGACCGAGTACTCGATCGTCGCGACCGATCGCCATGGCGTGATCGTGCTGTGGAACGAGGGGGCGCGCAGGTTGTACGGCTACGCGCCGTCGGAGATCCTCGGGCACCCGATTGCGCGCCTGCACGCACCGGACATGCGCGTCGCGTGCATTACCACGATGATGAACCTCGCCCTCGCGGAGGGTAAATGGGAGGGGTCAGACGAGCTAGTTCACCAGAACGGAACGACGTTCACCGCTCGGGTTGTCATGACTCCGCGCCGCGACGAGGAGGGGAAGGCGATCGGCTTCCTGATGATGGGAAGCGACATCACCGAGGAGGTGATACTCGCGGTGGAGCTCGAGAAATCTCAGGCTTACACGCGTGCCGTGCTCGAATCCGCTCCCGATGCGATGGTAATCGTCAACGGCGCCGGCGAGATTCAGTCGGCGAACGCGGCGACCGAGAAGCTCTTCGGCTACGGGCGCGAGGAGCTGAAAGGCCGTCACGCAGAGATGCTGATTCCCGATCGCCATCGCGACAGCCATCCCGGGAATCCCACGGCGTTCTTCTCTGAGTCCCGGGTGCGCCAGGTGGATGCGGGACTCGAGCTCACGGGTAGGCGCAAAGACGGGATCGAGTTTCCGATCCAGATCAGCCTGAGTCCGTTTCAAGCCCAGGAGGGACTGGCGACCGCGGTGATTCGAGACGTGACCGAACGCAAAGGCATCGAGCAGAACCTCCGTGATGCGAACCGGCGACTCGAGGCGGCGGACCGGGCCAAGGATCGCTTCCTGGCCAGCATGAGTCACGAGCTCCGTACCCCGCTCAACGCCATCCTCGGATTTACCGGCATCCTCCTCATGGGGCTGCCGGGGCCACTCAACGACGAGCAGACCAAGCAGCTACGGACAGTGGAGTCGGGGGGCAAGCACCTCTTGTCCCTGATCAACGACCTGCTCGACCTGGCGAAGATCGAATCGGGCAAGGTCGAGCTCAGCTTCGAGCCGATCGATTGCCACGAGATGCTGGAAGAGGTGGCCGGCGGACTGCGGCCGCTGGCCGCCGAAAAGGGCGTCGAGATCACCGTGGCAGTGGGCCCGTACGGACGGGTGATGGTGCGCAGCGATCGTCGCGCCCTCAGTCAGATCCTCATCAACCTGACGAACAATGCGATCAAGTTCACCGACCGTGGCAGCGTGCGATTGCAGCTGAGTCGCCGCCACGAGGGCGGGAAATCGGTGACCGGTCTGTCGGTGATCGACACCGGGATCGGGATCAAGCCGGGGAATCAAGCGCATCTGTTCGCCGCCTTCGAACAGATAGCCTCGTCGACGGCGAGACCGTACGAGGGAACGGGCCTCGGGCTCTACATCTGTCTCAAGTTGGCCACTCTCCTTGGCGGCGCCATCAGATTCGAGAGCGAGTTCGGCAACGGAAGCACGTTTACTGTTGAGCTCTCGGAGTAGCTGAGGGTGCCGGCCACCATTCTCGTGGTCGAGGATATCGAGGACAATCTCACCCTGATCGACTATCTCCTCAGGGCTTACGGTTACACGCCGCTCCTTGCCCGTAACGGGCTCGACGGCATCCGGATAGCCAAGGAAGCAGGGCCAGAGGTGATCCTCCTCGACCTCCGGATGCCGGGTCTGGACGGTTACGAAGTGGTACGCCAGATCCGGAGGATTCCAGCGATGGCGAGGACCCGCGTGGTGGCGCTGACGGCCTCGGCGATGATTGGTGACCGCGAACGGATCGCGGCGGCCGGGTTCGACGGCTACATCCAGAAGCCGATCGACCCGCACACCTTTGCCGCCTCGCTCGAGCGGCTGCTGAATCCCTGCCCGTGAGCTCGGGGCCGCGAGCGGTCGCAGCTCAGGAGCTTTTCTCCGCGGGGGGCTCCTTCTCGCCCGCCCAGATCCCGGTGAGGAACTGAAACCACCTGAGGCTCGCGCGGTCCACGGCGGCCCGGGTGGCGGCGAATATGGCCGCTTCGAAGGCGGCGGCGCCGATCACCTTGGGGAGGGTTGCGTCCTCGGTGCTTGGTCTCGGCGGCGCGTCGCGATCGATCCTCCCCCACACCGCGCCGAAGACCTTGCGCGCGAGGCGGGCGCCGATGATGCCGGCGACGATCCCGAAGGGCTTGTAGAGGAGCTTCATCGCCCGTGCAGCCTACCCGGGCGCGAGCGCTGGCAGGGGATCGGCTCCGGGGACGATCGGCCATGCGCCACCTGGCTAGAGCGGGCCGTGTCGAATGCTCCGGGTGTCGCTGGCTTTCCGACCGGCAGTCTGGGTAAATAGATAGCTGCAAGCAGCCGATCTTAAGGAGCAGACGCACTATGCTCGACGAGGATCCACGTTATGCCGATGCCGCGGCGGAGGAATTACTCCGGCGAGCGTTGCTCGACCGGACGAGCTCGGTAGCCGTTTCCCTGCGTGTCGCCGGTCTGCCGCTGAGCGATTCGGTGACCGTCATCTTCCATGGCCGGCGCGATCTGGGCACGCTTCAGACCTACGTCGCGCCCGGAAGTCGCGGCGCGGGCGCGACGGTCTCGGCCAGCGAGCTCCTGCGCGTCCCGTGCGACCTCGATCTCGCCGACGCCGAGGACCGCGAGGAGGCGGAGCTGCTCTACCTCGAGCAGGCGACGGCGTTCAAGGACGCCCTCGTCGGCGCCGACACCGTCCTCGAGGTGTGGCGCGAGCCGCTCGGCGACCTCGTCTCGAGTGACGTCACCGTTGTGCATGCGATCGACCTCTCGGTACGGCTGCCCGCTCCCCGCCTGCTCCCTACCGCGCTAGTGGCACCCGACCTGCAGCTTGTCGTCGCTCCCGTGTGCAGCGCCCGGACGCTGGCGCACGGTCGGCCGCCGATGGGCATCGCCTGCGCCCAGCAGGATCTCACCCGCGTCTACCCGCTCGCCGATGACCCGGTCCGGTGCGTCGAGGACTTCCTCGAGCTCGCGGCCGAGCACGCCCACGCCTACGCGGAGCGCCTCGAGCATCAGGAGGCGTCGGTCGAGCGCTTCCTGGAGCTGAGCGGGGAGGACTTCCCCGAAGCTGGGTAGCGCCCCCGGGCCAAGCCCGGCATCATCACCGCGTGCGCCGCCGGAGGACCCTGCTCATCATCGCCGCGGTGGTGGTGCTCTTCCTGGTGGTGAGCGCGCTCCTGGCGCGCGTGTACAGCAGCGTCTCGGCCGAGCGCGCGGGGGTGACCGCGCTCATCGCCGCCCAGGCCCGCGGCGACCAGAGGGCGATGCTCGGCGACCTCTACCAGTGCCGGTCGAGCGCGGCGTGCCGGGCGCGGGTCGCGCAGGACGCGACGAGCCTGCGCTTTCCGGGCCCGGTTCAGATCCTCGAGCTCACCCTCTCGACCAGCTTCCCGCTCGGGGGGAACGTCGGCGTGACCCGGGTAGCGTGGGAGCCCCAGGGCCAGCTCCCGATCACCCAGTGCGTCCGCGTGCGCCACGCCGGCAACCCGATCACCGGGCTCAAGGTCGAGCTGCTCGAGATCTCGCGCCGGATCAAGACCAGCGCCGACTGCCCGAAGCAGTTCTGAGTCTCAGTGCGAGCGCACAGGCTCGCGGACCGGCTCGCGGGCCGGTCGGCGCTCGCGCGGCGGCGTCAGGTCGGCGAGGCGGCGGTGGTCGCGCAGGCGAACGCGTGCGGGCTGGGCGCCGGGCAACGGGAGGCCTCCGCCGGGGAGTCTCGGCGAGGTGCGCGGGCCGCGACGGTCGCTGCCCGGGCCGTCGTCTGAGCCGCCCTCGGAGGACCGCCAACCCACCCGGGGAGCGGTCTTCGCAGCGTGGATGATGAGCACCGCGGCGCACGCCAAGGCGAGCATGTGCATGCCGATGACGAGCAGAATGACCTGACCGACTCCAACCACCAGGAAAGCGTACCGCGCGCGTTACCCCGGGCGCCAGGAATCGTCCGCTAGCATCTTCGCCGCCCCAGGGCCGCCACGCTGCGGCTCCGCCCGCCGACCGGAGAAGAAACCGACATGCCCGCAACAGAGACCGCCGCACTCGCCGTTGCCAGACGTGAGCCATCGGGCTCCCGGGCGGCGCGCCGGCTGCGCCGGACCGGGCTCATTCCCGGCATCGTCTACGGCGGGGGCCAGGATCCCGTGCCCTTCGAGGTCGACGACCGCACGCTCCGGCGCGTCCTCGCGGGCGCCGGCGCCGTGGTCGACCTCAGCGTGGACGGCGACCCCGCGACCCCGGTCGTGCTCAAGGAGCTCATTCGCCACGCCGTCGACGGCCACACCGTCCACGTCGATCTTATCCGCGTCCGCCTCGATCAGGCGATTCAGGCCACGGTCCCGCTCGATCTTCTCGGCGAGGAGAACTCGCCTGGCGTCAAGGAGGGCGGGGTGCTCGAGCACGTGACCCGCGAGCTGAACATCGAAGCGCTTCCCAACGACATCCCGGACCGGATCGAGCACGACGTCTCGGGCATGGT
>JALYZL010000316.1 GCA_030948875.1 Actinomycetota bacterium | reverse complement strand
GGGTCGGCTTGCTCCTCGCGCCGTCCCCTGCCGGAGCTGCCGGCTCGCCGTTCGGCCCGGGTGCCTTGGTGCGCGGCGACCGGCTCGGCGCCGGGTCGGCGCTCGGGGTGTGCGCCACGCGCTTGGTCAGCGTCGAGGTCGTCCGTCTGCGGTTCTCCTCGAGCTCGAGGTCGCGCTTCATCTGCTCGAACTCGGCCGCGGACACCGTCTCGGGCTCGGGTGTGGTCAGGCGGCCGGTGCGCCGGGGAGTCTTGGGCGTGGGATCGACGTCCTGCTTGGAGTCCGCGTAGGGGGGCACGAAACCGAGCTCCTTTTCGATCCGCCGGGTGCGGTTGATGAAGCCGTGCTCGCGCTCCTTCCAGCGCGTGAGCACCGGGGAGGCGATGAAGATCGACGAGTAGGCGCCCGAGGCGACGCCGATAAGGAGCGCGAAGGCGAAGTCCTGAAGCGTCGCGTTGCCGCCGAAGAAGAGCAGCGCGACGACGGGCATGAGGGTGCAGAAGGTCGTGGCCAGGGACCGGGTGAGAACCTCGGACATGGAGCGGTTGACGATCTGCGAGAACGCCGCGCGCGGCATCCGCGGAATGTTCTCCCGCACACGGTCAAAGACGATGATCGTGTCGTACATCGAGTACCCCAAGATGGTGAGCAAGGCGGCCACCGTGTCGGTGGTCACCTGGCGTCCCGTCAGCGCGTAGACGCCGGCGGTGATCAGCAGGTCGTGCATCAGGGCGATGAGCACGGGCACCGAGAACTTCCATTCGAAGCGGAGCGCGATGTAGGCCGAGATCACGAGCAGGGAGGCGATGATCGCCTCGATCGCGCTGTTGGCCACCGTCCTGCCGAAGGTCGGGCCGATGGAAGTCGAGTTCGGCGCCCCATGGAGCCCGAACGTGCTCTGGAGCTTGGCGTCGACCGTGCCGACCTTGTTCTGCGGCAGCTGCTTGGTGGAGACCTGGAAGACGTTGCTGCCGAGCGCCTTGTTGCTCACCTGCTGGACCTGCGTGTCGTTGACGCCGATCGAGCTCAGGGCCGACTGGATCTGCTTCTGGGTGGCCGGTTTGGCGAGGCTTGCGGTGATCCGCGTGCCCGAGGTGAAGTCGATCCCCAGGTTGAGCCCCTTGCCGCCGATGGCCAGCGCTCCGATCAGGAGGATGACGCCGGACATGGTGAAGAAGTACTTCGAGGCGCCCATGAAGTCGAAACGCCAGACCCGTTTCGCCTTGCCCGCGCCGATCGCGGCGCTGGTGGCGATGACGCGCGAGTTCCCCATCGTCATGAGGATCGCCTGGGTCGCCATCACCGCGGTGAACAGCGACACCATGGTGCCGACACCGAGCGTGAAGGCGAAGCCCTGGACGTCGGAGGTCGCGAGCACGAAGAGGATGAACGCGGTCAGCAGGGTGACGACGTTGGCGTCGACGATCGCGGTGAGGCCCTTCTTGTACCCCTCGATGATGGCCGCCCGGATCGAGCGGCCCGCTCTCGCCTCCTCCTTGACCCGTTCGAAGATGACGATGTTGGCGTCGGCCGCCACGCCGATGGTGAGGATCAGGCCGGCGATCCCCGGCAACGTGAGCGTGACCGGGATGAGCTTGAGCAGCGCGTAGAAGTAGATCGCGTAAGCGAACAGCGCGGCGGTGGCGATCACTCCGAGCACGCGGTAGAAGACGAGGAGGAAGATGATGATCACCACGAGGCCCGCGAGTCCGGCGATCAGGCCCTGATGCAGCGCCTGACTGCCGAGGGTGGCGGACACCTGCGAGGAGGAGATGAGCCGGAGCTTGATCGGCAGGGCGCCGTCCTGGAGGAGCTGGGCGAGGTCTGTGGCCGTCGTGCTCGTGAACCCGCCGGTGATGTCGGCCCCGTTGCTGCCGCTGATCCCGTCCGGGTACTGGCTGTAGTCGATCGACGGGACAGTGATGAGCTTGCCGTCGAGGGCGACGGCGAAGTGCTGGTTGAAGGTCTGACCCGGCGGGTGGTTGGTGAACCCGCGAACGGCGATCTGCCTGGTGACGTTGGAGAACTCCCGCTGCCCCGTGCCGGTGAAGTTGAAGGCCACGTCCGGATTGCCCGATTGGTCGGTGCTCGCCTGCGGGTTGGTGATATCGGTGCCTTGGAGCGAGTAGTTGTCCTTGAGCACATAGAACTGCCCCAGGGGCGAAGTGATCGGGGTCTGCTTGCTCGTGCTCGCGTCAACTGCCTGGAGTACGACCGTCCCCTGGGGCACGTTGAGGAGCTGGCCCTCGGGCAGCGTGATCTTGTTGCCGTACTGAGCGGCGAGATCCTCCTGGATGAACTTGACCGTGCTCTCGGGCCCGGCCAGCAGGCAGCGCTGCCCGACGGTCGGCGTGGTGTGCTGGGTCTGAGCCGCAACCTTGCAGGCCGCGCTCCCCGACGCGCCGAACAGGTAATAGACGGGCCCGAGATGGCTCGTGTTCTTGTTCGTCGCGACCGGCTGCTTGCTCGCCAGGAGGACCGCCTGGTAGAGGGGAAGGCTCCCGATGTTCGGGCTCCCGGGCGCCACCGAAGTCGTGCCCTGACTGATCAGGGATGCCGTCGGATCCTGGGTCTGGAGCTGGTTGGCGACCGTCTTGCCGACGTTGGTGCCGCTGGTGATCAGCGCGTTGTTCTCCCAGTCGTAGAAGTAGAGCTGCGCCGTGGTGCCGACCTGCTTCTGAGCGCGCTGGAGGTCCGAGATGTCAGGGAGGCCGACGGTGATCTGGTTGCCGCCGGTGGTCTGAATCGCCGGCTCGGTGACGCCGAGTTGGTCGACCCGCGTGCGCATGATGTTGACCGCCTGGCTGAGCGCGGCGGGGGTGACCTTGGGGACCTGCGGCGAGGGCTCTCCCTGGTAGACGAGCTCGACACCGCCCTTGAGGTCGAGCCCGAGCACCGTCTTCTTGGTGAAGATCACCGCCACCGACGCGGCGATGAGGCCGGCGACCAGGAGCAGGATGAAGCCGTTGCGCTGGCGGTCGGTCATGTCCTAGAGGAGTAGATCCGTCGGGTGCTCAGTGGTGATTGGTCGGGGTGAGGACGATGAGCAGCCCGCCGTTCTCGTCGTCGTAGGCCGGGAAGAGATCGGCGACCGCCTTGTGATGAAAAGCGCCGTTCGAGGTGATCTCGACGGGCTTTCCCTGCACGCGAACCTCCCATTCGAGCGCGGTCCCCACGTGGTCGGTTCCGTCCTCGAACCTCAGGCCGAGCACCTCGCGTACGGGCTGGCCGATGACCTGCTCGGTCTTGAGCCCGGTGAGCTCGAACGCGCCCTTGCCGCAGTCGAGCACCTTGCCTTCGGCGTCGAGCGCGAAGAAGGCGGCATTGGGAGCCGGGTAATAGTCGTCGAGGAGCTCGAACATGTATCCAAAGCCGCATTTCTCGCAGCCCCTCGTCTCGCGACGGAAGCCGGCAGTGCGGTCGGCGGCGAGCAGCCGATGCCCGCAATGGGGGCAGATGAAGTGATACTCGTGGGGCATTCGTGGTGAGGATAGACGGACCGGGCCGCGAACCGGGCCAGGCGGCCCGCGCGTATGCGGCGCCCTCCTCCCCCGTCCGACTCAGATCAGCGTGAGCGGCCCGTGGCCGTCGAGGCCCAGGTGGTCGAATGCCCGCCGGGTCGCCACCCGCCCGCGGGGCGTTCGCTCGAGCAGCCCGCACTGGAGCAGGTAGGGCTCGTAGACATCCTCGATCGTGTCCTGCTCCTCGCCCACCGCGACCGCGAGGGTGGACAGGCCCACCGGGCCACCGCCGAACTTCTCGCACAGGGCGCGGAGGATCTCGCGATCGAGGCGATCAAGCCCGAGCGCGTCGACCTCGAGGAGGTCGAGGGCCTCGGCGGCCAGCGGCCCGGTGATGACCCCGTCGCCGCGCACCTCGGCGTAATCGCGGACCCGCTTGAGCAGGCGGTTTGCGACCCGCGGCGTCCCCCGGCTTCGGGCGGCGATGGCGACCGCACCCTCGTCCTCAATCGAGATCTCCAGGAGCCGCGCCGAGCGGCGCACGATCCGGCCGAGCTCCTCGGGCCCGTAGTGCGCGAGCCGGTGCTGGATTCCGAAGCGGTCGCGCAGCGGTGTGGTGAGAAGCCCCGTCCGCGTCGTCGCACCGATGAGCGTGAACGGCGGCAGGTCGAGGGTGACAACCCGCGCCCCGGCGCCCTGGCCAAGGGTGATCGGCAGGCAACCATCCTCCATCGCCGGATAGAAAGTCTCCTCGATCGCGCGGGGCAGGCGGTGGATCTCGTCGACGAAGAACACCGCCCGCGGCTCGAGCGCGGTCAGGAAGGCGGCGATATCGCCCTTGCGCTCGAGCGCCGGCCCCGCCGTCTGAATGAAGGGCACGTCGAGCTCAAGGGCGACGATCTGGGCGAGCGAGGTCTTGCCGAGTCCGGGCGGCCCCGCGAGGAGGACGTGGTCGAGCGCCTCGCCGCGCGAGGCCGCCGCCGCGATCGACACCGCGAGCTGGTCCTTGAGGCGCTCCTGGCCGACGAAGTCCTCGAGCCGGCGCGGGCGCAGCGAGCGCTCGAGCTCGACCTCGTCGTCGCCGAACGGCTCCGGCGTCTGGATGCGCGGGCCGCCGGAGGTCACCGGCGCGCCGTCCTCAGCGCGTAGGCGATCAGGTCCTCGGCCCGGTCACCGGGGGCGCCGTCGAGCAGCTCGTCCACCTCGGCGGGGGCGAAGCCGAGGCCGAGGAGCCCCTCGCGCGCGAGCGTTCTCGGGTCCTCGGCGCGGGTCACCGAGATCGAGCCGCCCTCGGGGACGGCAACCCCGACCTTCTCGCGGAGCTCGACGATGATGCGCTCGGCCGTCCGCTTGCCGATCCCCGGCACGGCCTGGAAGCGCGCGGCATCGCCGGCAGCCAGGGCGGCGAAGAGGTCGCGGGGAGCGCCGGAGGAAAGGACGGCGAGGGCGACCTTGGGGCCGACCGACTGCACGCCGAGCAGGAGGAGGAAGAGCTCCCGTTCCTCCTCGGTCGCGAATCCGTACAGCGCGAGCGCGTCGTCGCGCACGACCAGATGGGTGTGCAGGAGGAGCTCGTTGCCGATCGCGGGCACGTGACGGAGGGTCTCGCTGGAGAGCGCGAGGCGATACCCGACGCCGCCGCACTCGATCACCACGTGATCGGAACGGCGCACCGCCACCCGCCCGGAGAGCAGCGCGATCATCGCGCTGTTACCGCCTGGTGAAGGGGCATGCGGTTGGCGTCGCAGATGGCCACCGCGAGGGCGTCGGCCGCGTGGTCGGGGTGGGGCGATTCGGGCAGGCCGAGCAGGCGGCCGACCATCCGCTGGACCTGATCCTTGGTGGCGCGGCCGTTGCCGCACACGGCGCCCTTGACCTGCTGGGGTGTGTAGGAGCGGCAGGGGATCCCGCGCATCCCGGCGGCGAGAAGGACCACCCCGCGCGCCTGTCCGACGGCGAACGCCGTGCGCACGTTGGCGCCGAAGTACAGCTGCTCGATCGCCAGCGCGTCCGGTGCGTGCTCGTCGAGCATCTCGCGCACGCGGAGGTGGATCTGGGCCAGACGACGCTCAAGCGCAAGCTCAGACGCGGTCTCGATCACCCCGCCGTCGAGTGCACGCAGGCGCGAGCCGAAGCTCTCTACCACTCCGTAACCGGTGCTCGCGGTGCCCGGGTCGATGCCGAGGACAATCATCCTCTTCGACATTCTGCGTCGGAGGCCGGACGCCTTCCGAATCAGCGCCCCCGGGATGTTCGCCGCCAGGCGAACTCCCACGGACGCGGAGCGTCCGCCTTCTCTAGCCGAACCCCGATTCTGCCGATACCGGGGGTGAATGTTCGCCCGCGGACAACAGGATGAGCTACTCAAGGAGCTCGAGCGGACGCGCGAGGAGCTGCGTGAGGTCAAGGCTGAGCACGCCCGCGGCCTGCGCCTCGACTCTCTCACCGGGCTGCTTTCCGCTCGCGCGCTGCGCGGACGCCTGGGCGAGGAATACGAGCGGGCCCGGCGCTACCAGCGACCGCTTTGTGTCGCCGTGCTCTCGGTCGACGACTTCGACGAGCTTGAGCTTAAGCACGGGTTCAAGGCGGGCGACGAGCTCGTTTCCGGCTTCGCCACCCGCCTGCGCGCGACCACTCGCTCTCACGATCTGATTGGACGGACGGGAAGCGCCGAGTTCGCGGTTCTGCTGCCCGACACCGAGGCCGAAGCGGCTCTCCCCGGGCTCGAGCGGCTCCTCGTTCAGCTCGAGCTCACGGGCGAGGGGACGATCGCGGCCGGAGCTTCGATGGGTATCGCCGCAATGCAGCGCGGGATGAGCGCCGAAGGGCTGCTCGCCAGCGCGCGCCGGGCGCTCGGGGCCTCGCGGGCCATGGGCGGCGGGCGCGCGACGATCGCGGCGGAGGGCGACGCGGTCCTCGACCCGGCCAAGGGTCCACAGCGCGAGGTGGTCGAGCTACTGGCCCTCACGCTCCTGGAAAAGGACCGCTACACGGGCGAGCACTCCGAAGCGGTGATCGAGATGTCTGCCTCGGTCGCGCGTACCCTGGGGTGCAGCGCGGTCGACGTCGAGCGGGTGCGCTCGGCCGCGCTCCTGCACGATATCGGCAAGGTCGGGATCCCGGACGAGATCCTCCACAAGCCCGGCCCGCTGAGCGACGAGGAATGGGTGGTGATGAAGAAGCACCCGGTGATCGGCGAGCGCATCCTGCGCAAGTTCCCCGGTCTCGGGCCGGTCGCCCGGATGGTGCGACATGAGCACGAGCGCTGGGACGGTGGCGGTTACCCCGACGGCCTGACCGGTCCCGAGATCCCCTTCGGGAGCCGCGTCATCATCGCCGCCGACGCCTATCACGCAATCACCTCCGATCGCCCCTATCGCGCGGCCCGGTCTCACGATGTCGCGGTCGACGAGCTCATGCGCTGCGCGGGAACCCAGTTCGATCCCGACGTGACCGCCGCGCTCATCGGTCACCTGTACGGCCGCCGCCAGGGCGGCGCCGTCTCCGCCTGACGCCCCTAGCGGCCGACGCAGGCGTTGGCGACCGCGTCACTCGGCCTGGTGACGCGGATCACCTTCCAGATGCCGGCGCGGGCGATGAGCTGCCCTCGCAGGCCGTACTGAAGGATCTTCGGCGCCCCGCCGGTGATCTTGTTGCGCGGCGCGAAGAATGCGACCGATGGGTGGCGCAGCGTCGTGTTGACGTAGGTCACCGTGTAGATATGGGTGAGCGGGACGTCGAGCGCCCAGGCGAGGCTCGACTGCACCGCGTGGTTGACCGCAGCGCGACTCGACGGGCACGGGAAGACCGCGTCCCTGCCCCCGGCCTTGTGGACGGCCGTGACCATCTCGTTGTAGATCTTCACCGCCCGGGCGGTGATCCGCTTCTCGGGCCCCGCCGCCGATACGCGACCGGCGAAGAAGGGGACGGCACTGGCTACGAGAACCGCCGCGACGGCGAGGGAGGCGAGCCCGCCCCCGGCGAGGAGGGCGAAGCGCGCCACCGCGACGCCGGCGAGCACGGCCGCGACCGCGGCGGCGGGAAGCATGAAGCGCTCGAGGCCGGGATAGTGGTCGAAGGTCATGACTTCGACGACGGCGACGTACGCAAGTCCGCCGGCGGCGAGCGACATGGTCAGCCAATCGCGCTTGCGGATCGCCAGCAGCGTCACCGCCAGGGCGGCGATCATCACCGGCCACACGCTCAGGTTGGTCGCGCGCTTGAGCACCTCGAGCTGGGGATGGGCGCCGAGCTGGCCGTTGTAGAGCTGGGCGTGCGTCGAGGACAGGAAGGGCTGGCCCGAGGAGATCCACGGCGGGACGAACCATCCCAGGGGAATGAGCGCGAGCCCCGATAGGAGGAGCAACGCCGTCTTTACCCGGCGGTCCTGGAAGAAGAGCCACAGCGCATATACGCCGACGAACAGCGCGGCCTCCGGGCGCATCAGCGCCAGCGCCACGCCGGACAGGAACGCGGTCGTCCGCCGCCCCGCCAGGTGGCGCTCGATGGCGAACAGCGTCGTGGTGACGACCATTGGCTCGGAGGTCCCGCGCCACATGTAGTGCGTCCACTCCGAGGTGAGGAAGACGCCGAAGGCCGCCAGCACGCCCGCGATCGGCCCCGCGAGTCGCCAGCGTTCGGAGGCGGCGAGGCGCGACCCGAGGCGGTAGGCCATGAACAGGCCGAAGAGCCCGCCCGCGCGCGCGAGCCCGACCCACAGCTTGGGCGCGGCGGAGCCGAAGAACCCGAAGATCGTCGTGAAGATCACCGGGAAGGGCTTCCACGACGGGCCGCCGGCGCTGATGAACGGCTCGTGGGGGCCGATGATGTGGTGCGCCAGCTCTCGTCCCCACAGCACCCACGCGAACGGGTCATAGCTCGGAATCGTCGGCAGCGTGAACGCGGAGACGAACCCGAGCGCCAGGCAGGCTACGAGCGCGATCAGGGTCGGGGACGACCACGCCTGATGGACGCGGCCGCGCGCACGGACACCGGTGGAGGACTCAGACTCGGTCGACCGCGAAGGCGGCTGGTCGGCGACGATCTGGCCCCCCGCATACTCGCGAGCGGGCATGAGACCGGCGGATTGTAGCGAGGGGCACCACACGCATCAGCGCACGCGTCGGCCGCGGCCGGCTGTAACCTCCGGGTCCCTCCACACTGGCGCGGCTAGCGATCCCACACCCCCACCACCCGCGCACCGCCGGCTGCCCCTTGCGATCGTCCACCGCCCGCTCACTAACCGTCGCCGCCCTGTTAGGTCTCGCCGCAGCGGCGGGACCGGCGAACGCTCAGGTTTCGTCGGCGAGACCCGGTCCCGCCGTAGCGGCGGGTCCGGCGAACGCTCAGGTTTCGTCGGCGAGACCCGGTCTCGCCGTGGCGGCGGGTCCGGCCGCAGCCAGGGCACAGGCGGCCGCCTACCGCGCCGTCACCCCGACCCGGGGGGCGCTGACGCGCGACGGTTGGACCAACCGGTATCTGCTCGACGGTGGCTGGCTGCAGCGCCCCGACAGCTCCGACTCCGGGGTGGCGAGGAGGTTCTGGCGCGACGCGGCCTCGACCGCCGGCTGGACCCCGGTCGCCGTCCCCAACTCATACAACGCGGGGGATTACTCGACGGCGAGCTTCTACGGCTCGGTTGGGTGGTACCGCAAGGACTTCTACGTGCCCAAGGGCCCGGCGAGCCAGCAATGGATCGTCCGCTTCGAGTCGGTCAGCTACCGCGCCGAGGTCTGGTTCAACGGCCATCTCATCGGGTCGCACGTCGGCGGCTTCCTCCCCTTCGAATTCAACCTCGCCGGCCTTAGCCGCACGGGCGTCAATCGCCTGGTCGTCCGCGTCGAGAACCACCTGGGGCCGGCGGATCTCCCGGCCGGACCGTACGGTACGCACGGAACCCCGGCCGTCGGGGGCTGGTGGAACTACGGCGGCGTCCTCGGCGACGTGTACCTGCGCCCCGTGCAGGAGGCGAACCTCGAGCAGGTGATCGTCCGGCCTGAGCTTCCCTGCCCGACATGCGCGGCGACGATCGACGAGCAGGCCCTCGTACGTAACGTCACCTCGACTCCGCAAAAGGTTCGCCTGCGCGGCTCCTTCGGCGGCGGCCCAGTCAACCTGGGCACGGCGACGATCGCCCCCGGTGCCACGTGGGCGGCACACGGCATGCTGCGCGTTAGCCATCCCCGGCTGTGGGCTCCGGGCAGCCCGACCCTCTACAAAGCGAGCCTCACCCTCTCGGGAGCGAACGGTCAGCAGCTCGCCGGCTACGTGACCTACAGCGGCATCCGCAGCATCAAGGTCGTCGCCGGTGGGCTCCTCGAACTCAACGGCCGCCCGCTGCACCTGCGTGGCGTCGGCCTGCAGGAAGCGAACCTCAAGACCGGAGGGGCGATGAGCTCGGCGCAGATCCAGCAGTTCATCGCCTGGACCCAACAACTGGGAGCAGACCTCATCCGCATGCAGTACCCCGCCGACCCGCGGCTCGAAGAGCTCGCCGACCGGGCCGGGGTCCTGATCTGGTCGGAGATCCCCGTCTACCAGGTGAAACCCAACTACCTGGCCAAGGCGAGCACCGTGCAGCTCGCGCACTCGATGCTTACGGACAACATCGTGAACAACGAGAACCATCCCTCGATCCTCCTGTGGAGCGTCGGGAACGAGCTCGCCATTCCTGCCGACGCCTCCCAGACGAGCTACGTCGCCAGCGCCGCCAAGCTCGCCCATCAGCTCGACCCGACCCGACCGGTCGGCATGGCGGTGGAGGGCTGGCCGGGGGTCGAGTGCCAGGCGGCCTACGGCCCCCTCGACGTGATCGGGCTCAACGAGTACTTCGGGTGGTACGACGAAAACGAAGGGTCGACCGCCGACCGTGCCGGGCTCGGCGCCTATCTCGACTTCTTCCGCTCCTGCTACCCCCATCAGGCGATGTTCGTGAGCGAGTTCGGCTTCGAGGCCGATCGCGCCGGGCCAGTCGAGGAATACGGCACCTACGCATTCCAGGGCGACGCGATCGCCTATCACCTGGGCACGTTCGCCCAGAGGCCATGGCTGGCGGGCGCCGTGTATTGGGCGCTACAGGACTTCGTGTGCCGGCCGCTGTGGGCAGGTGGCGATCCTCTGCCCGACCCGCCCTTCTTCCACAAGGGCCTCGTCGACCTCAACGGGAACCTCAAGCCGACGTTCGCCGGCGTGGCGCAATCCTTCCGGGCCACCGTCCAAGTGGCCGCGCGCCACGGGCCGCTGTAGGCGGGCTAAGGGCCCGCGAACCGGCAGCGCAGGAGCGTGGCGAGGACGCGGAAGCCGTCCGCGCCCGTGAGCTTCTTGCCCTCCTCGTTGGAGCGTGCTCGGTAGTGCACGGGCACCTCGTAGATCCGCTCCCCGCGCTGGACCAGGCGGGCGGTGATCTCGGGTTCGATCGCGAATCCGGCGGCGCGCAGCGGAAGGCTGCGGAAGACGTCGGCCTTGATCATCTTGTGGCAGGTCATGATGTCGTGCAGGTAGACGTTGAAGAGGATGTTGCACGCCAGCGTCACCCCCTTGTTCCCCATCACGAAGAGGAACGAGTGGCTCGTGTAACCGTCGAACGCGCGCACGCCGAAAGAGGCGTTCGTGCGTCCGTCGAGGAGCGGCGGCATGAGGAGGGCGAGGTCGGCGGGGTCATACTCGAGGTCGGCATCGAAGATGGCGGCGAAGTCGCCGTTGGCGTGCGTGAGCGCGGTGCGGATGGCGGCGCCCTTCCCCTGGTTGGCGTCGTGCTCGTAAAGCCTCACGCGCTCGTCCCACTCGCGTCCGCGGAGGAGTTCGCGCGTGCCGTCGGTCGAGCCATCGTCAACGACGATGAGCTCGAAGTCGGTCGGAAGCTCGGTGGCGAGAACCTCGCTGATCGCCGTCTCGACCCGTTCGAGCTCGTTGTAGACCGGCATGAGGATCGAGAGCATGATCGGGAGCGGTGCGCGCGGTAGTGGAAGGCGGCCGCGTAACCCGGAGTCCGCCCGCGGCAGGTCGGCGATGCTAGCCGATGACCGGCGTGGGCTGCACTAAGGGAAGATCTCCGCATGGACTTCGAAGCGGCCGGGCTGCTGGACGGCCTCGAGGGCGAGGAGCGCGAGGCCCGCCTCGATCTCCTCGAGCGCCTGGCGGCCGACGGGGTCGGTCTCGACGAGCTCGCGGCGGCGGTGGCCGAGGACCGGCTCGCGCTACTGCCGGTGGAGCGCGTGTTCGGCGCCCGCTACACGGCCAAGGAGATCGAGGAGCGGACGGGCCTGCCGGCTCCGCTGGTCATCCAGGTGCGGCGGGCGCTCGGACTGGTGGAGCCGGGGGCCGAGGACCGCGTGTTCAGCGACGAGGATCTGGCGGCCGCGGCGGCGATCAAGCTCGCGCTCGATGCCGGGATCCCGGAGGACGCGGTCATCGTGCTCTCGCGCGTGCTCGGCGAGGGGATGGCGAAGTTCGCGGTGACCGTCGCCGGCATCTTCGGGGACGCGTTCCTGCGTCCCGGCGACAGCGAGCGCGACGTTGCCCTCCGCTACGCAACCATGGCCAAGCAGCTCACTCCGGCGACGACGCCGATGCTCGAGGCCGCCCTGAACGGCCACGTCCGCGAAAGCGCCCGGCGAGCTGTCATCGGACGGGCCGAGCGCGAGCGCGGCCACCTATCGGTCGAGGAGGAGACGGTCGTGTGCTTCGTCGACCTCGTCGGCTTTACCTCGCTCGGCGCTCAGGTTGGGGCGGAGGAGCTCGGCACCGTCGCCACCACCCTGGCCGAGCTCGCCGCCGACGTTGCCCGGCATCCGGTCCGCCTCGTCAAGACGATCGGCGATGCCGCCATGTTCGTCAGCCACGACGCCGCCCCCATGGTGGCGGCGGCGCTGTCGCTCGTCGACGCGGTCGAGGCGGCCGAGCTGCCGAGCCTCAGGGCCGGCCTCGCCCTCGGGCCTGCCTTCAACCGAGGCGGCGACTGGTACGGCAACACCGTCAACCTTGCCAGCCGCGTGACCGGGGCGGCGCGTCCGGGGAGCGTGCTGGGCACCCAGGCGGTCCGCGACGCGGCGGCGGAGGACTTCGCGTGGTCCTCCGCCGGGCGCTTCAAGCTCAAGGGCGTGGCGGAGTCGGTTCCTCTCTATCGCGCGCGCCCGGCTCCGCAGCCGAGCGTAGAGCCCGACCCGGAGCAGAGCACGCCGGAGCGCGCGCAGCGGCGTCCCCAGGCTAGGAGACGGCGTGAAGGTCGATCACGAAGACGAGGGTCGAGTTAGCCGGAATCGCGGCGTGCCCGGTTCCCCCACCGGGACGGGCGACGCTCTTGTAGGCGAGGCTCGGCGGGATGATGAGCTCGCGCCGGCCGCCCTCCTTCATGCCCGGGATGCCCTGGGTCCAGCCTTGGATCACGCCGGTGAGCGGGAACGAGACCGGCTGACCGGTGCCGTCATTCCACGAGGCGTCGAACTGCTTGGCGCCCTTGTAGAGCTCGCCCACGTACTGCACGGTGACGGTCGAGGCTGTGGTGGCCGCCGGGCCGGTGCCCTTGATCAGGTCCTTGATCACGAGCTTCTTGGGGGGCGGGCCGCTGGGAATCGCGACCGTCGGCTTCTTGTTGAACGCCGCGGGCAGCGGCACCGTCGGCTTAGGCGTGGTCGGGGTGGTGGGCGTGGTGGGCGTGGTCGGCGTGGTGGTGGTCGGAGTCGCCGCTGCCGCTGTGGCACCACCGGACGGCGCGGCTTGAATGCCTGGGGCCATGGAGCTGCCGCAACCGGCAAGCGCCAATGTGGCCACGGCAAGGACGGGAATGGCGAGGGATCGGTTCGTCATAGATCGGCCAGGGTAGCGGGCGAAGCCCTCTCGCCACTCCACCCCCGGCCCAAGGCGCGCGCGGGCTTATCCGGCGATCCGCTCGAGCACGTCGGCGTCGACGTCGAGGTTGGCGTGCACGGCACCGACGTCATCCGACTCCTCCAGGGCGTCGATGAGCTTCAGCAGCCGCGAGGCGTCGGCCTCGTCGACGGGCACCTTGACCTGCGGCCGCTGGGTCACATCGGCGCTCTCGATCTCCACGCCGGCGTCGATCAGGGCCGCGCGGACGGCCGCGAGATCGCCTGGCTCGGTGATGACCTCGAACACGTCCTCGTCGACGGCGATGTCAAGCGCGCCCGCGTCGATCGCGGGGATCAGGTCGTCCTCGTCGTAGCGGTTGGCGTCGACGACGGCGATGCCGCGCTTGTCGAACAGATAGGAGACCGACCCCGGTTCGCCGAGGTTGCCGCCGTGCTTGGAGAGCGCGTGCCGGACGTCGGCGCCGGTGCGGTTGCGATTGTCGGTCAGCGCCTCGATCAGGAGGGCCACCCCGCCGGGGCCGTAGCCCTCGTAGATGACCGTCTCGATCTGGTCGGTGTCGGAGCCCTCGCCGGTGCCCTTGGTGATCGCGCGCTCGATGTTCTCCTTGGGCATGGAGGCGTCGCGGGCCTTCTGGATCGCCAGCCCGAGCGCGGCGTTGCCCTCAGGATCGCCGCCGCCCTCACGCGCCGCCACGCTGATGGCGCGGGCGAGCTTGGTGAAGTGCTGACCGCGACGGGCGTCGACGATCGCCTTCTTGTGCTTGATCGAATGCCATTTGGAATGACCGGACATGGGCTCCAAGTTTAGGGCTGCTTGGTCTCTGACTCTCTGATCGAGTCCCTAAGTCTGTCTTACGGTGATGCGACACGCGGCGAGTTGGGGTGGCGAGAAGTTTCGTACGGCAAACCGGGGTAGGGGCTTTTCGTGTGCCTCTGCGAGCGCGGCGGCCGTGGAGCTACGCCCCTGTCCGGCTCCGACTGTCGCCTTGCACAGGAGCAGCGACGTCGCCTGCTCGGCGGAGGCGACTACTTTCGGTCGGGAGGGGAAGCCGGCGGAGGTTCGATCGACGATCGCAGAGTGCCCGTTTAGGCCCTGATCAGCGCGGGTAGCGCCTACAACAGTCTCCGCGCAGCAACCAAACCGCCGATCGGCGCGCGTCCCGTGGTCAAGATCAGGACGATCACGCTCGGTCAAGGCACCTTGGTGACCGATCGCAGCCGTCAGCGGCTATCGGCCTGGGTGTTCTTCGCCCAGGCTCTTCGCGATCCGGATGCTGTGCTCACCGTGCGACCGTGCGTTCCTCCGCGCTCGTTGCGCCCACAGTTGCCGCCATGCACTGGGTCGTCGCGGATACCGGGGTAGCGCCATCATCCGCGCAAGATCCAACGCTTAGTGTTTGTCGTCATTGGGCGAGGACGGCAGCGAGGGTCGCTTGGGCGCAGCGACCGGCTCGCCACGATGGCAAAGGGCTCGCGACAGCGTTCGTCGACACGCTACGTCCGCCCGGCTGCCCCGCGCTGGCCGGCGGATCCGTGCGGTGGGCCGAGCCGCCGCGCCCAGAGCCCGTGAGCACCGCCATCCAGGATCTCGGCGATCCTGGCGCTCAGGGCGGCGGCGGTGCCCGCCCTCGTGATCGCTCTTGCGCGCGCTGCGCAACACGTAGACGGGTGAGTCCGGCTTGCTCGCGGACCCCCGACCAAGACGACTGTAACGCCGAGCGCATAACGTGCTCACCACGATCGGGCATCGGGCATCAATGTTCGGGCTCAGCGCTAGTCGCTGTCCGGCGCTACCCAACCTTCGGTAATCGCTGGTTCGACAAGTCGATTAGAGGTTGCTCCGAATGTTCGTGCGGGGTGGTGGTTTTATTCGCGGGCGCCTACGTGCGGCACGGCGCCTGTCGTGGGATCCACGGGGACGCCATTTACCGCCGGCGCGGGTCCGGATGGGGCCGAAGCGATCGTGCCCTTTTTGGTAGTCGTCGCGCTCCAGGGGGGTCCCTGAGGCAGGGCGCCTGTCGCAGGATCCACGGGCACGCCATTTACCGCCGGCGCGGGTCCCGATGGAGTAGCAGTTGCTACTCCGGTAATCGTGGGCATTGATGACGTGGACTGTACCGCAGCCTCTGCCAATGTCGTGGCTCCACCAGCAAGCAGGCACAACGTGGAGCCGAGTGCAATGACCTTGGTGTTTATGCGCATTTCTTACGCTCCTGAGATCCCTCAGCGACCTAGTAGTAGGAGTAGACGGTGACGTTGCGAGCGTTCACTGTGTCGTAGTTGTAGACCGAGGAGGAGCCAGTCCCTGTTGTAGCGTAGGCGCCCATGAAATATAGAATGTCGTTGGAGTTGTTCGCGAGGCCAAAACCGACCGCCGGGCCTGCGAAGGCCGCCAACGCGACGTCGAAGTTCGCAGCAGGCACAACGAGCGTCTCGTAAAAGTTGTGAGGCTCCGGGGCAGTACACGAACTCGATGCGGGAATGGTGCAAGTCCAGCTTTCAACTGACGCCGAGGCCTGCGCAGACCACAGGCCGAGTCCGAGCACGGCCGCTGCGGAACCCAGCAAAAGCCGACGGGTGATCGCCGATCGAATACCGATCATCGATTCTCTCCTTTATTGAGGCTGCCGGTGGGTCCACTACCGACCCGATCCGGCTGGACGAACGCGCTCCGCGCGGTGTTGTGATCCGGTTAAGCCGAGCCAATCCCGTGCAAGCGGGCCGCCACCGGGCGCGAGAAGCAAGGTCGCGTGAGAGGCCCGTCGAATCCTGCGGCTGTGTCGGTTGGTTGCCAGGTTCCTAAACGCCGACCCAGATCGAACTTGCACCCGCGATATTCAATACGCTGGGCGACTCGAGCTGTGGCGCATCAGGTCGTGCGGCTGGATACCGAGCCGGTGGCGCCTAACTGCTCTTAGTCGCCATAGATCCCGGCCGGGTGGCGACAAACCGGTTCTCCGAACGGGCGCGATCGGGGTTCGGCCGCGGCGACAAATAGGCTCGCAGTGCTGATGAGCGGCGCAGTCGAGCTCGCCGAAGTGCCCGAGGCGTTCGAGCGCTGGCTCGCCAGGCGCCCGTTGGCGAACCGCTCGCGGCGGGAGTACGCGCGCAACGTCCGCGCCTACTGCGCGTGGCTGGCAGACACACCGGACCGCGAGGGCTGGCAGGGCGACCCGTTGACCGATCCGCTTGCGCGCGATCACGCCGCCACGGACTTCCGCCGCTATCTCCAGGTCGAGCGGCGGGCGGCGGCGTCGACCGTGAACCTCGCGCTGGCATCGCTCGACGCGTTGTATCGGTGCCTGGGCTTGGGGCGGCCGCGTGTGCGGCGCGAGAAGCCGGCGATGGCGGCACCGCGCGCTGGATGAGGCCGGGCAGCGGGCATTGCTGCGCGCGGCGGAGGCCTCGCCGATCCGGGCCCGGGCGCTCGTGATGCTGATGTTGTTCACGGCGCGGCGGATCTCCGAGGCGGTCGCGCTCGATGTCGACGACGTCAGGATCCTCACGCGCAAGGGCGTCCTTGTCGTGATGGGCAAGGGCGAGATGCAGCGCGAGGTTCCGTTGAACGCGCTGGTGCGCCAGATCCTCGACGAGTGGCTCGAGGAGCGCGTGAAGATCGCGCCCGACGGCGAGCGCGCGCTGTGGATCGGCCGCACTGGCGGCCGGCTCTCCGGCCCGCTCGGCGGACCGCGACGTGCGGACGGTCGCGGCGGCCGCCGGGATGCGGCTGTCGGCGCACACTTATGCCGACCTTTGGGTTATGCCGATGCGTCTGAGATCAGCCTTGTGTGACAGGGATTTCGCGATGGTGAGATCGGCATAACCCGAGGCCTGCGGCCACATGTCTGTCGTGGCGTGGGCCAGAAAGCTCGTGTGATGTACCGCCTCGTCGCTCGGACGGGCTGACCGACCCGAAACTCCGGAAAGCACGCCATGCATGGCGTTTGCGCGTGCTCAGCGCACCACGCTCTGCAGAAACGTCTCCGCTGGCTGCCTCGTCGTTCTCGCACATCGTGCATCGAGCGAGCCCGCGAATCTTCATGGATTGCGCCGATCTGTCCGACGGTCAAATCAGCGATTTGCAGCACCTCTCCACACCTGGTCGGCATAACGCGGAGGTCGGCATGAACATGGTTGTGCCGGCCTGTGGGGAACAATGGAACGAAAATCCGCGCTAAGGGCGTCGTGTGATTCGGCTGTCCTTGGGTTGCCGTCCCCAGCCGCAAAGTAGGCCCGCTCCTTGGGTTCGTGTCCCCAGGGGCAAAGTAGGAGCACCCGAGACCTATCGACTGAAGATGTAGCCGGCCGCGGCAGAACTCGGGTCGCATACGATCGCTCGGCATGGCCGTCGCCGATCTTGGGCGCTCGCTCTTCCGCTTCGCCGGGCCAGAGCAGAAGCCGAGGAGGCGGGGGGTCGCGTCTGCTCCCTCCGGGAAGCGGTAGCCCTCTCGAAGAGGACTCTCGCCTGAGCGGGTGGTTCTGACAACAGGTCTTAAGTTCACCTCGATTTGGGGTGTTCACGACGTCAATGACAGGGGTTTCTTGATGTCCGGAGCGGCCGATATGTTCCCCGCGTTTTGTGCGTCAGCGACGTCCATGAGCGTGGGTCGCGCTTCACCGTTCGCCGGGTGTTCCTGCCTGCGCGTGCGGTCGAGTCGTTCACGGTCATCGGCCCCGATCTGCGGCCGGTCGAGCTGGTCGACGAGTACCTGGCTTGGCTGACGGATTGCGAGCGCTCGCCGAACACGGTTGAGGCTTACGCGTACGATCTGCGCGCGTTTTGGACGTTCCTGTTGGCGCGGGGGCTGAGCTGGGAGCGGGTCGGGGTGATGGAGCTGGGCGAGTTCGCGGCGTGGGCGCGGCGGCCGGCTGAGAACGTCGTTGTGTTGGCGGATGACGCAGCCCGTCTGTCGCCGCGAACGGTGAACCGAATGCTGAGTGGCGTGGTCGGCTTCTACGAGTTTCAGGCCAGGCGCGGGAGTTCGCTTGCGAAGGATCTGATCGTGAGGACGCGTAGCGGTCGCGGCAGTTACAAGCCGTTCCTGTACGGGATTGCCCGCAGCCGACAGCGCGGGCGCGCGGTGCGTCTGCCAGAGCAGAAGTCGCTGCCGAGCACGCTGTCGCTTGAGCAGGTCGCGGCGGTGATCGACTGCCAGGACCGGCTGCGCGATCGTTTCCTGTTCGCGTTGCTGGCGAGCACGGGGATGCGCGTCGGCCAGGCGTTGGGGCTGCGTCACGAGGATGTGGTGGCGTGGGAGCGGCGGATCGTGATCCGCGCCCGGGAGGGGGCGTCTCGCCGGGCGCGCAGCAAAGGCGGTGCCGAGGGCGGCGTGCCGGTGGCCCCGGAGTTGATGCGGCTGTGGAGCGACTACATGCACGAGGAGTACCGCGATCTGGACTGCGACTTCGTGTTCGTGAACCTGTGGGGCGGCCGGATCGGGGGGCCGCTGACCTATTCGAACGTGGACCGGATCGTCGAGCGGACGCAGCGGAGGGTCGGCTTTCATTTCACCCCGCATCGGCTGCGGCATACGTACGCGACGCTGGCTTGGCGGGACGGCGTGCAGCTTGAGGTGATCGGCGCGCTGCTGACGCACCGCTCGCCGTCCTCGACCCTGGTCTACACGCACCCGAGCGCCGAGGATCTGCGAGGCGCGCTGGCCGAGCGTGGCGTGCTGGAGAGAGTGGCGGATCTGATCGCATGAGCGCCGAGCCGTTGCATGTGATTGAGGGCGGCGGTGCGCCGCGTGGCTGGGAGTCGCTGTGGGCGAAGGACATCTGGCGCCAGTCAGAGTTGCCGCACGGCGACCTTTCGTCCAGCTACAGCGGCGAGGTGTGGATCCATTTCGAGCGGTTGCGCCAGCCCTGGCTGAAGGAGGCCGCGAAGCGGTGGACCCGCGCCCGCCTGCTGGGCGACACGACGCCGCAGACGATGAGCCGCTACCTGACCGACCTGTGGCACTTCAGCGACTGGCTGGCCGATCGCGCTCCCGACGTGATAGCGCCGGCGCTGCTCTCTCGCGCGGTTCTTGAGGACTACCTGTTATGGGTGCGTCGGGAGTCGGGCTGGAAGCCTGCGACGTGCAGTCACCGCGTCGTTGCGCTGCGTTCGCTGCTCGAGGAGCAGGCGGAGGATGGCCTGTTCGGGCTGCCGCGTAGTGCGATGATCCATCGCGCGGAGCTCCCGCGCGTCGACTATCGGCTGCCCAAGCAGCTCGGTGGCGGGATCTTCGATCAGTGGGTCGACCCGGCCAGGCTGGCGCTGCTGGATAGCGAGCAGCACCGGACGGTCGTGCTGTTGCTCGCGTTCACCGGCTGCCGGGTCTCGAGCGTGGTCACGCTGCCGCGCGACGCGCGAGAGCTCGGGCCCGACGGCCACCCCTATCTGCGCTACCTCAACATCAAGGCCAAGCGCGAGGCGATGTTGCCGATCGCACCGGTGCTCTCAGAGCAGCTCGAGCGTCAGGAGGCGTTCCTGGTCGAGCACTACCCGGAGGGCACCGAGTGGCTGCTTCCCTCCCCGCCGATCGGCCAGCGCAACGGCAAGGGCGGAGCGTTCCACACCTCGCCACGCATGATCAGTCGGATCGTCAAGAGCTACGTCGAGCTTGCAGGCATCCATACCGTCGACGGCGAGCTCGCGCTCGGCGTGCATCCGCACCTGTTTCGCCATCACGTGGGGACGAGCATGGTCAACGAGAAGGTTCCGTTGACAGTGATCCAGAAGGTGCTGGACCACGGCTCGATCGAGATGACCGCGCACTACGCGCGGCTGCACGATGAGACGGTCAAGCAGGAGGTGCGGCGCTGGCACGAGCGGGTGAACATCCGCGGCGAGCGGATCGCGCTGCCGGTCGACGGTCCGCTTCAAGAGGCGGCGTGGATGAAGGAGCGGATCGCGCGCGCCAAGCAAGCGCTACCGAACGGCTACTGCGGGCTGCCGCTGGTGCAGACCTGCCCGCACCCGAACGCGTGCCTGAGCTGCGAGAGCTTCCTGACCGACGGCTCGTTCCGCGCTGTGCACGAGCAGCAGCAGGCACAGACGCGCAGGCTGCTGTCCGCCGCGCGGGAGAACGACAACCTGCGGCTGGTGGAGGTGCTCGAGCGCGACGAGCAGAGCCTGACGAGACTCCTCGAGGGGCTCGACGCGATCGACGCTGACCACGCCGACGGCGAGTTGCTCGACCTGCGCGACCTCGCCGCCCGGGACGATGAGGGTGCCGCCTGATGTCAGCCGAGCCGGTCCGTCCGCTCGCCAACGCCGCCGCCCGGCGGACGCTGGATGCCGAGCAGCGGGTTCGCAAGGCGCTGCTCGAGCTCGATCGCGAGGGCGCGACGGTCACGTTCGCCGCGGTCGCCAGCCGTGCCGGGGTCAGCCGCGTGTTCCTCTATGGGCACGCCGAGCTGCGCGCCGAGATCGAGGCGCTCCGTGGCGCGCAGGCGGCCGCCCCGTCGCGTCTCCCGGTCCGACAGCGAGCCAGCGACGCGTCCTTGCGCGCCAGGCTGCGCGCCGCGCTTGATGAGAGCCAGCGTCAGCGCGAGGAGATCGTCCGGCTACGCGAAGAGCTCGCGCT
>JALYZL010000314.1 GCA_030948875.1 Actinomycetota bacterium | reverse complement strand
GGTCAAATCTGTCGGGGTCTCGTCGCCCAGGCCTTAGGAGGCGGCAGGCGACGCCAAATTTCGGGCGCGAACCGTCCGCGGAGTTTTGCGACAGCCTCAATGCGAACGCTTTTCGACCCCGGGTGTCTTCAACCCGCGCCCCGGACAGCCGGCGCTCCGCGGACGGCCCCGGCGCCCAACCGATGCGGATCGGTCCCGACGGTGAGACTCACAGCGCGGCAGTCCGAATCGGGAAGCCACGTGGCGGCCACCAAGCGACGACGACGTATCGTCTCGGCCATGCCCCACCCCGCCCGGCCCCCCCAGCCCCCGCAGCTCCCTCCCGAGCTTCCGATATCAGAGCTCGACGGGCTCGCTCACGACGCGAAATACGCCGAGACCGAGCTCGCCGACCTCGGGCTTCCCGGCCAGCAGGCGAGGGGCGTGAGCCTCGACACCGTCCGGCTCACCGGCGTCGACCTCTCGGGCTCCCGGCTCGAGCACTTGAGCCTCTCGGACGTGCGGCTCTCCGGCTGCAATCTGGCGAATGTCCAGGCCCGGGGCGCCGGACTCACCCGTGTCTCCATCGCGTCGAGCCGGCTCACGGGGATCGCCCTCGACGAGGCGGGGCTGCAAGACCTCACCGTCGAGAGCTGCCGCGTCGATCTCGCGGCGCTCGGTTTCTCGCGCCTGGCGCGCGTCACCTTCGCCGACTGCCTCCTCGCCCAGACCTCCTTCCTGGAAGCAAAGCTCGACTCCGTCCGCTTCCACGCCTGCGACCTGACCGGCGCCGATTTCCGCGGCGCCTCCCTACGCCGCTGCGAGTTTCGCCGCTGTGATCTCACCGACCTCGAGGGCGTCCAGAGCCTGCGCGGCGCGGCGATGGAATGGGCCGACATCGTCGGCTTGGCCGGACTCTGGGCGACCGCGCTCGGGATCGAGATCCTCGACGCCGAGTAACCGGCCCGCCCAGCCCGTCCCAGCGCCCCTCAGGCGCTGAAGTCGAGCCGCTTCCCGTTCGCTACCGCGAGCACGGGGCAGTCGGCGCCCTCGGCCAGCTGCTCGGAGTGCGCGGTGATGGAAACGTGCTCCTTGGGGGCGTCGGGGCGCGAGGCGAGCACGAGCAGGTCGGCGTTCGGGTCGAACCCTGGCAGCACCTCGGCGCCGAGTCGGGCGGCGAGCGAAGTCGCGGTCTCCTCAGCGGCATCACCCGGTTGCGAGAAGACGACGGAGATCTTCTCCACCGAGGGATCCTCGAGGCGGTATCCCGCGGGAGCGATGCCGACCGAGGCGGGGCCGCCGTCGAGCAGCTGCTCCGCCGCGCGGCCCGGGGCGATGTGGCCGGCCGGGGTGCGGTAGGAAGAGCCGAAGACGATCATGTCGAAGCCCTCGCTCTTGATCAGGCCGGCCAGGGCCGCCGCCGTCGAGGGGTTGAAGAGCACATCGGTCTGGACCTCACCGTCGAACTGCGCGGCCCCGTGTTCGAGCAGCTTGGCCGCCGCCTGGCTCTCGCGTTCTTCCGCCGCCGGATCCTCGAGCCCGGAGTGGCGCACGTAGGCCAGGGCAATGGAAGCACCGGCCGCGGCGAACACCTTCCCCAACGCGATCGCGTCGTCGTCATCGGGCGTGCCATCGTAAGAGACGACGATCCTAGGCGCCATTCCCGGTCTCCTTGGTCAGCTTTCGGTTCGGTTGTGTACCAGCGCACAGCACGCTATGGACCAGCGCCGGCCGAGACCTTGGTCATTTGGCCAAATCCGCGGTCCTTCGGTAGGCCACGCGGAGTACGGCGCTGCGCGACGGCCTGGACGAGCGACCCGCGTACAGTTCCCGGCCCGTGACCTGCGACCGCCTTCGCCAACTCGACAACCACGCCCTTCGGGAGGCGCCGTGCCCATGAAGGTCGGAATCGTGGGGATGCCGAATGCCGGCAAGTCCTCGCTGTTCACCGCCCTGACCGGCGTCGCCGCCGAGGCGGCCAACTACCCGTTCACCACGATCGAGCCCAACGTCGCCGTCGTCCCCGTGGCCGACGATCGCCTCGACGCGGTGGCGGCGACCGTCAAGGCGTCGAAGGTGGTACCCGACACCATCGCCTTCCACGACATCGCCGGGCTCGTCGCCGGCGCCCACCGCGGGGAGGGCCTGGGCAACAAGTTCCTGGCCAACATCCGCGAGACCGACGCCATCGTCCACGTCGTCAGGACCCACGAGGACCAGGGCGTGGTCCACCCCGATGGCCGCGTCGACCCGGTGGCGGACATCGAGACGATCGAGACCGAGCTCCTGTACGCCGACCTCGAGCAGGCCGAGCGCCGCCTCGAGCGCGTGGCCAAATCAGCCAAGACGGGCGAGCGCAAGCTGGTCGCCGAGGCGGCCTGGCTGCGCGAGGTGATCGCGGCCCTCCAGGCGGGCCGGCCGGCGGGCACCGTGCCGCCGCCCCCGGACGCGCCCGACGCGCTCGCGCTCCTCTCGCCGCTGCCGGCCAAGCCCGTCCTCTTCGTGGCCAACGTCGAGGAGGGCGCAGGCGAGGTGCCGGCCGCCGTCGCCGAGCACGCGCGGGCCCAGGGTGCGCAGGCCGTCGCGGTATCGGCCCGCCTCGAGGCCGAGCTCGGCGAGCTGCCCGACGAGGAGGAGGCGACGATGCGAGAGGAGCTCGGGCTCGCCGAGTCCGGGCTCCGCCAGGTGGTGCGCGGGGCGTTCTCCCTGCTCCACCTGATCGCCTTCTTCACCGCCGGAGAAGACAAACCCGCCCAGTCCTGGCACCTGCGCAGCGGCCTCTCCGTGTGGCACGCCGCGGGCCTCATCCACTCCGACATTCAGCGCGGGTTCGTGCGTGCCGAGATCGTGCCGTGGAGCGAGCTCGTCGAGGCCGGGGGCTACGCCGGCGCGCGCGACCGGGGCACGCTGCGCCTCGAGGGGCGCGATTACCCGGTGGCCGACGGCGACGTGATCACGGTCAAGTTCACGCCTTAACCGAGCACGTACTCGGCGCGCGAGCGCGGGTCGCCGCCAGTGTGCTCGGCGGTCAGCGGGCGAAGGGCGGCGGGTCGGCGAACATCTGCCGGGTGACCGAGAAGGCCGGCTTGTCGACCCCGCCGTAGGTGATCAGGGCCTTATGGGTGAGGCCGCTCGAGGGATTCGCAGCCGCCGGCGTCAGGCCTCCTTTCCACCCAGGGCGCACCGCAAACTCGCGCAGCGTCCAGTAGATCGAGCCATTCATGAAGGGCAGGGTGTCGAGGGTGCCGACGGTGCTGCGCACGTAGTCGGACTGGAACTGGTAGGTGCCCTTGACCTGGGGGGAACCGTTGTGCAGGGCCTCGGCGCCGAACTCGCTCACCACCAGCGCCTGGTCCGGGTAGCGCTGGTGCTCCACGGTGAGGTAGGGGATGAGGGCAGCGAAGCTGGCCGTCGAATGGGCCCCGGGCTGGCCCGGGTACCAGCCGAAGTAGTCGTTGATCCCGAGCACGTTAAGCTTCGTGTAGATGCGCTGCGGTGGGTAGCCGGGATAGCAGTAGATGTCGAGCGCCACCGGCGCGGTGGGGTCGAGCCTGCGCGACAACGGGATCGCCTGGCGCAGGTAAGAGAGGACCCCCGGGGTCGTGTTCGGAGTGACGGAGAGCTCGTTAGCGATCGAGTTGATCACCACCGAGGGGTGACTGCGGGCGGCGATGATCGTCTTCTCGAGCATGCGCAGCGCCCCGGCGCGCCCCGGCGCGGTGGCGAGCACGGAGTCGTAGTGGTACACGGGAGGCTGGTCCCAGACGAGGATGCCCGCCTGATCGAGCTTGTCGAGCATCTCGGGCGAGAGGAGGTAGTGCGCGCGCGTGATGTTGGCGCCGAGCGCCTTCAGCTCGGCCACCTCGGTTTCCATGTCCGTGCTCGTCAACGCCGCGCCATGGCCGGCGGTGTCGTCGACGATCGAGGCCCCATGGAGCCACAGCCGGCGCCCGTTCAGGTAGAGGACGCCACGGCTGACATGGACGCGGCGCATCCCGACCTGCAGGCGGTTGACCTGCTCCACCCGGTTCTCCGCGCGCGTGGCCACCGACACGCCGTAGAGGTATGGGTGGCCCGGACCCCACAGATCGAGCGGTCCCCGCACGGGGACGCGGAAGCTGACCCGGCGCGAATCGCCCGGCGCGATGTCGCCCTGACTGTCGAGTGTCGAGGAGACCGCCCCGCCGGGCGCGGTCACCCGAACCGCCAGGCTGGGGGAGAGCGAGGTCGGGGAGTGATTGGTCAGCGTCCCCACCACGAGCAGGTCGCCGCAGCTGAAGTGGCAGCCCAGCTCGGGCATGACGCCGAGGTTCTCGAGCTCTAACCGGCCCACCGGCTCGAGACTGACGGGGCGCACGATCCCGCCGTAGTTCCACCAGTCCTGCGCCACGTGACCCGGCAGGAGCCGATTGTCGACGCGGGCGATCAGGTTGTTGGTCGCATCGGGCCGCAGCGAGGAGGCGGGGAAGCTGAACGGCACGTAAGCGTCGGAGTTGTGACCCAGGTAGCGCCCGTTGAGCCACACGTCGGTGACCCGTCGTGCCTCCTGGAAGGACACGTCCCACCCGCGATCGCGGGCCGCCGGGGGCCCGCGGAAGGCGATCCGGTACCACCCCACGCTCCCCAGGTCAGCGGCGGCGGAGATCGTCGGGTTGAAGGTGTTGGGGATCGTGACCGGTGACCAGGCGAAGGTCGTCGCGCCGCCGTGGGCCCAATTGTCTGCGAGCCCGATGTTGCCCGGGTCAGCCAGGTACTGCCAGCCCTGGGCGAGGGTGACCGGCCGCGGCGGGCCCAGCGCGACCGGGCCCTGGGTGGTGATCAGGTAGCTCGGCCCGGGTTGGTATTCCAACCCCTGTACCAGCGTCTTGACGAACACCGCGGCGAAGCAGATGATCGCGACGACGAGCTCTGCCTTGAGCAAGCGCCGTCTGCGCGACGCCGTCGCGTCAGTCGACGCCACCGCTCCCCACCCGCTCCGCTAGCTTGCGCATTCCATGTCGACGTGCGGCCTCCGCGCCACCCACCAGGTCCGTGGCGCGATCGGCCGGACGATCCACTCGGATGGTTCTCAACGTAGCAATATCGCGAAATTTGCGGAGGTCTGCGGCGTTATCGCGCAGTGCCGCGGCGACCCGCGGCCGCTCCCCGCCCGCGCGCTCAATCGCCGCCTCGAGCGACCCGTGGCGGCGCAGGAGATCGGCCGCCGTCTTGGCGCCGACCCCCGGCGCTCCCGGCAGTCCGTCGGAGGGATCTCCCCTCAGCGCGATGAAGTCGGGCACGAGCGAGGGGGGAATGCCGTACCGGTGCTCGACCTCGGCCGGATCGACCTCCTCCACGCCCGCCCCGCCCATCTTCAGAAAGAGCACGGTGACCGAATCCGACGCGGACTGGTACATGTCGCGGTCGCCGCTCAGGATCAGGCTTTGGCCCCCGGCCCGCGTCTCGGTCTGCGCGAGCGAGTGCATGACGTCGTCGGCCTCCAGGGTCGGGGCGGACTCCGATCCCCAGCCGAAGGCCGCGAAGAGCTCTGGCGCCGTGTCGAACTGCCACTGGAGGACGTCGGGTACCGGCGGGCGCTCGGCGTGGTAGGCGGCGTAGGCCTCGACGCGGTATTCGGCCGCATCGGCACCCCAGCACACGACGACCGCGCGGGTCGAGCGGTCCTCGACCACCCGGAGCAGGAGGTTGGTCGCTCCGAGCAGCGCGTTCACGGGGCGCCCGCCGGCGCCGACGATCGAGCTGGGGAGCGCGAAGAACGAGCGATAGAGGATGAAGGGGCCGTCGACGGCGAGCAGCGGACCGGACATCTACCTCGCAGGGTATGTGGAATCGCGTCCTTGCGAATCCATTGGCGCATTTGGCTGGCGCCAAATGCGCCGGGCGCGAGTGGGTTCAACCGTTGGGCGGGGCCGCTCAGAGCCTGACGGCCGGCCCGTCGAGACCCCGGCACACGATCCAGGACCGGCGCGACGTGGGCGATGAGCGCGCGCGCCAGGGACAGCGGCGTCGAGAGTTCGGCGGCCCGCGCTAAGGTGTCCGCGCAGGGTATCCGGGTAGAGCGCAGGCTACCGTCCAAAGACCTTTCGGGGAGGAAGAAATGCACGCTCGACGACGCAGCAGGCTATCGAGGTTGAGTGCGTGCGTAGCCCTCTCGTTGGCTTGTTCGGGCGTGGCCGCAGCACAAGCCTCGGCGGCGGCCATCGCGGTCAGCCCGGCGTGCGTGGTCAACCCCACGCCGGCCATCGGATCGCCGATGAAGGTCACGGGCTCGGGCTTCACTCCAGGCGACTCGGTCGACTTCACGAGCAACAAGGGTGGCGCCTCCGGCACGGCCACGGCCGACGCGAGCGGCAACGTCGCGACCACCATGCGGGGCCCCATCCTCCGCACCATGAATCCCGCCGCGGCCGCTTTCGTGCTCACAGCAAAGGACAAGACCGACGGCGTGACGACCGCGTCGACGCCCTTCGACGCAGCCAACCTAGCCGTGACCACCCATCCCCTGGAGGGCAGTCCGTCGAAGAAGGTGACGTGGCTGTTCTCGGGCTTCGTCAGCGGCGCCGAGATCTACGCCCACTACCTGCACAAGGGCAAGGTCACCGCGACGGCCACGTTCGGCCGGGCGCAGGGACCCTGCGGAGTCCTCAAGAAGAAGGCGGTGTTCTATCCCGGCAACGCCAAATACAGCATCTACAAGATCCAGGTCGACGACGCGCGCCACTACCTGGCCGGGACCCTGCCGCGTTGGGTCGCGACGTTGAAGACGAACCTGCCCTTCTGACCCGAGCTGCTGTCGTTTGCTCCCGAGGGGGTGGGACTGATCGACAGCAGTTCGTGCCGGCGCGCCTGCCCGCCGCGCCGGCGGCGGCGGCCCCATCCCGATCTACAGGTTCCCCTGGGCCATCTTGCGCAGGTCCATCGCCGTGTTGTACGTCTCCTCGTCGACGCCCATCTCGTAGGCCACCTCGCGGAGGGTGCGGCCCGAGCGGGCCGCCTCCTTGACGATCTCCGCACCCTTGTCGTAACCGATGTGGGGATTTAGGGCGGTCGCCGCGGCCAGCGTGTTCTCGGCCGAGCGGTGCGCTCCCTCGAGGTTGGGCTCGATCCCGCGGATGCACTTCTCGGCGAAGATGCGGCTTGCGGCGGTGAGGAGGCGAATCGAATCGAGCAGATTGCGCGCCATCAGGGGTACGCGCACGTTGAGCTCGAAGTTCCCCTGGGTACCGGCGACGGTGATCGCCGTGTCGTTGCCGATGACCTGGGCGCTGACCTGGAGGACGACCTCGGGGATGACGGGGTTGACCTTGCCCGGCATGATCGAGGAGCCCTTCTGGAGCTCGGGCAGCAGCAGCTCTCCGATTCCCGCTCGCGGCCCCGAGCCCATCAGCGCGAGGTCGTTGGCGATCTTGGTCAATGACACCGCCAGCACCTTGAGCGCGCCCGAGAGCTCGACCAGCGCGTCCCGGTTGCCCTGCGCCTCGAAAGGATCCTCGGGCGCCCTGATCTCGAGTCCGCTGACGTCGATCAGGCGCGCCCGCACGCGCCCGGCGAACTCCCGGTGGGTGTTCAGGCCGGTGCCCGTGGCGGTGCCGCCGAGCGGGATCTGGGCGACCTGCGGCAGCGCGCCCGAGATCCGCCGGGCGCCGAGCCGGATCTGCGCCGCGTAGCCGGCGAACTCCTGACCGAGGGTCACGGGGACGGCATCCATCAGATGCGTACGCCCGGACTTGACGATGTCCTGGAAGGCGACCGCTTTCTCGACCAGCGCGCGCTCGAGCTCGTCGAGCGCGGGGATCAGGTCGTTCGTCGCCTGGTCGAGGGCGGCCAGGTGCACGGCCGAGGGGAACACGTCGTTCGAGGACTGACCCATGTTCACGTGATCGTTGGGATGCGCGCCGTCCCCGGCCAGATTCGCGATCACCTCGTTGGCGTTCATGTTCGTTGACGTGCCCGAGCCGGTCTGGAAGACGTCGATCGGGAACTGATCGTCGAAATCTCCCTTGCCGACGCGGTCCCCGGCGGCCGCGATGCGCTCGGCGAGCTCGGGGTCGAGGAGTCCGAGCTCGGCGTTCACGCGGGCGGCTGCAGCCTTGATCCGACCGAGCCAATGCACGACTCCCGCCGGGACCGGCTCGCCGGAAACGGGAAAGTTGGCCACCGCCTTCGTCGTCTCGCATCCCCAGAGCTGTTCCTTCTCCTGCACGCCCATCGCCGTTCCTTTCTGCAACTCTCTCTCTTTCGTCTCCCCCAACGCTACTCGCTCAGCCACAGAACGCGATGAGCTCGCGCGCGACGGCGACCGGGTCGTCGTAGGCGATCAGGAAGCCCGCGCCCGACAGCGTCCGCAGCTGCGCGTCTTTGAGCAGGTCGAGCGCCTCGCGGGCACCGTCGATGGGATGGGCGGCGTCCTCCTCGGCCCACAGGAGCAGCACGGGGCAATCGATCCGGGCGTATCCGTCGAGCAGATCACGCTGCGCGTCCACTGGCCAGCGGCGAACGAACTTCGCCCACGAGCGGGCCAGGTTGCCGTTGCCGCCGACGTCGGCCAGCGCGTGGCGGATGAGATCGCGGGAGGCCGGGCTCCTCTGGGCCGACAGGCGCTCGCCCAGCGAGGGGCGGAACACGAGCTTGGCGCTATGGGCGAGGATGCGATCGAGGCCTGGGAGGACCGCCGCGCGGCACGCGCCACGCCAGGCCGCGCGCGAGAAGGGAAACTCGTCGCGCCGGTGCAGGCGGTTGGGCATGAGCACCATCCGCGCCGGATCGAGCTGCCCGGTGGTGACCGCGCGTAGCAGGAGCTCGGCGCCGATGTCGTGACCCGCCACCAGCGGCCTCGGACCCACCACCTCGTGGCAGAACCCGGCGATGACGTCGGTCAGCCACTCCGCGGTGTACGGGTGCCGGGGGCGATCCTCGGAGTCTCCGTGCAAGGGCAGGTCGGGGAGCACGACGCGAAAGCGACCCGAGAGCGGCGCGACGATCGGCTCCCACTCCCGGTGGGAGAGGCCGAGTGAGTGCAGGAGCACGAGACCGGGGCCGGTCCCGGTTTCGCGGTACGCGACCCGGGCGCCGTCGGGGTGGTGATAGAGCCTCAGCCTCATTGGGCTAGCCACCGGCCCATGGTCGCATTCCCTCGGGCCGCCGTGTGTTTATGGACAAAGGTTGTGCAAAAGGTGCATGAGCTTCACGAACCTGGCTAAACACCCGAAATGAGCCGTATGAACGACGTCACCCGCAGCCCCCTCGGGCTCTCCACCTCCCAGGCCGCGCGCGCGCTCGGCGTCTCGCTCGGCACCGTCCGGCGTTGGTCGGATATGGGCTACCTGGATTCCTACCGGACTCCCGGCGGCCAGCGGCGCTTCAGTCGCGACCAGATCGAGCAGTTCGTGAGCTCACTGCAGCAGGGCCCCGAACAGCCCAGCCAGCGCGCCGCCATCTAGCGACTACCCCTGCACCGCGTCCTTGATGCGACGCTCGATGTCGAGCTCAGCGTCGAAGCTGGCATCGTCGGCGTGGCGGTAATCGACGCCCTCGCCGGCGAGCAGATCGGCGAACACCTCGACGTAACGCGAGTCGAGCTGGGTCCCCGCCACGCGCCTGAGCTCCCTGAGCGCCTCGAAGGAGCTCACGCGCGTGCGGTAAGTGTCCCGGGCGGTGAGCGTGTCGTAGACCTCGGCGACCGCGATGATCTTCGCGATCTCCGGAATCTCATCCATGGTCAGAGCCCTCGGGTAGCCGCGGCCGTCGACGCGTTCGTGATGCGAGAGGACGATGTCGGCGACAGGTCCGTAGACGCCGAGATCCCTGAGCATGTCGGCGCCCAGCGCCGGGTGGCGCCGGATCGCCTCCCAGTCCTCCTCGCTCAGCGTGCGGCCCCGCTCGGAGACCCGGTCAGAGAGGGCGAAGCGGCCGATGTCGTGGAGCAGGCCGGCGGTGTGCGCTAGCTCGCAGTCGCGTTCAGTCATGCCGGTGGCGCGCGCGAGGTCGCGGGCAAAACGGGCGACGGCCGCGGAATGGCGCGCAGCGCGCTGGTCGCGAGCGTCGAGAGCCCGAACGAGGCCCGCGAGGACACCCCACGAGAGGTCTCGATACTGCTCGGCGCGCAACTCGGCGGTGGTGGCGAGACGCGCCATGTAGGAGAAGGCGAAGACGGCGACGAGGGCGAAGACGATGCCGCCGATGCCGACCTTGAGGTAGATGCTCGCGCCGGCAACGGCGAGCGCGGCGTTCAGCGCGAGACTGGGAAGGAACTGCAGGTACGCGCGCAGGCTCCAGCTCGTCTCACCCCGGAAAAGCTGGTGAGTGGGCACGACGATCAGGTAGTTGAGGACGAGGAAGAGCGCTCCCGCGGAAGCGACGATGAGATAGAACCGCGCCGAGTTGGTCGGCGGCCACGCGAGCGCGCGGATGAAGAACCCCGTGGCGAGCGCCGGCGCCCCGGCCCCCACGAGGTTCAGAAGCACGATCCGCGGCGGGGTGCGGTCCCTCAAGGTGATCGCCATCTCGGCGATGACGCCCGCCGCGAACGCCGACGCAGGCCCGAGGAACCCGGCGGCGAGAACCATGACGATGAACGACGACGAGATCGACCGATTGCCCGAGCGCGAGAAGGTGAGACCCGCAGTGAGGGCTGCCGCCGCGAGTACGCCGCTGAGAGGGCCGAAGCGGTCGCGGTGTGCGTCCAACGCCGCCACGACGCAACAGGCGACCAGGCCTGCAAATAAGAGCACGACGACGCCGCGCCGCACCGCTTGCGGACGCCGCCCATCCGCGGCCTGAAGGCCCGCCATGCGCGCAGCGTATCGCCTTACGGCGTCTCAGTCTATTTTCCGGCCGACTAACTACCGCGAATACACATGCGAGCGCTCCCTGCCTGACTCTGGGGGTATTTGAACCTGCCGCTGGGCCTCCGTCCAGCGTGGGCGCACCGTTCCGATCCCACGGCGGCTATTGCACAACTTTATCGTCTAAACGTCCGCAATACCACGTTGGGGCTCGCGTACCTGCGCCGGAATGCCGATGTCTCCCGTAAGTGCGGTACTTAAAGACCAGCGAAGCGGCAGCGTTGCTCAACGTCAGCCCGAATACGCTGCGGGCGTGGGAGCGCCGGTTCGGGTTCCCGAAGCCGCAGCGATCGCCGGGCCAGCACCGCCTGTTCACCCACGGAGAGGTGGCCTCGCTGCGTGATGCCCTTCAAGAGGGATTGTCGATCTCCTCGGCGGTTTCCCGTGCACGTGAAGGTCTCGCCACGGACACCAACTCGCTGATCGGCGCCCTCGTCTCTTACGAGTCCGAGCGTGCCGACGCCGCGATGGAATCCGCGCTCGCCCTGCGCTCGCTCGAGCGCTCAGTCGAGGAAGTGCTCCTGCCCTCGCTCGAGGAGATCGTCCGCCGGCAGACGATCGATTCTGCGGCCTGGGCCTTCGCGGCCCACTGGGCTGCCGATTGGCTGCGCCGGGCCAGGCGACTGGCGCCGCCCCCGGTGCGCCCGGTATCGATCGTGCTCGGCGATGCTTCCCGCGACGAGCTCGATCCCGACGCCCCCTTCATCCGCTCGCTCGAGCTCTTCAGCGTGCGGGCGGGGGCCAATGTGTTGAGCCTGTCCGTGCGTGGCGTGGCAGGAATAGGTGACGCCGTCGCCGTCCACCGCCCCAATCTCGTGGTCATCGCGGGGGGGCACGTGGGCGACGACGCAGTAGCAAGGTGGGCGTACGCGGTCCGGCTCGCCGCCGGGGCGATGCCGGTCGCGGTCTACCGTCGCGGTCCCCAGCGCGTACGGATGCGCACCACGGGGACGAGCGTGCTGCCCGGCGGCGCGAGCGAGGCGCAGAGTCGCCTGCTCGAGCTTGTCGAGACAGATCAGGGCGGAAGGGTGACGCGGGTGACGATGGAATCCCCGTACGGGATCCAGACGGGCCGGCGTACCGCCAGCATGTAGTGCGTTTGACTCGGCAAGTGAAGATCCAGAAGGGGTTTCGTGACTAATTCAGGCAGGACGGCGAGCCGTGGCGCACTGGCGCTCGTGCCCCGCGTCCATGAAGTGCAAGGGCCAACGATCTGGTTCTGCGGCCACTGCGGTGCGCGGCCGTCGGCAGCCGGGCCGCCGGCCCTCGACGCCCGCGTGTGCGAAAGCTGCGGGCTCGGATTGCTGCTCGAGACCACGGCCGACGCGGCGCCCGACGCCGGCGGTGCCTTTCTCGTGCTCGACGGCTCGCTCTCGGTGTGTGCGGTCTCGAGGGGCGCCGAGGAGCTGCTGGCGACGAACGAGACCGACGCGGTCAACCATCACGTCATCGAGCTGCTCGTCCCGGCGGATTCCGAGGCACGGAGCGGCACGAAGCTGGCCGCCGCCGTCAGCGCCGCCGCGCTTGGCGCCGACGAGGCCCGCACCGTATTCGTCCGCCCGGTCAATCTCTTCGGCGTTCGCCTGCGCGCCCGGATCGTTCACTGCGGACCGCCGCAGGCCGCGTTGCTCGCGTTCGAGCTGCCGGGTTTGCGCTAGCGCCCGCGGCAGGCCGGCGGCGCTCGTCGGCGACCACCGTGGCGCCGTCCCGACACCGGGCGAGCACGGTCTGCCGGCTTGGCGAGGAAGTCATCACCGCGCGCGATCGCCTGATCGAGCGG
>JALYZL010000299.1 GCA_030948875.1 Actinomycetota bacterium | reverse complement strand
AGTCCTTCCTCGCCCACAATCGTAGGCCGGTAGAACTCTCATAAGCACCGGACGGACCTCAGGGGGTCAGGCCAAGAGTGCTGCGTCCGCGTGTACGCGGCCTTCCCGGTTTGGGTGATAAGAAACTTCTGGGTATAGGTTCGTCCGTCAGGCCAGCCAGGAAACATATATGACAAAGCGAATGTGACGGATCCTACCCCTTGAGGGATCGTCCGAGTCGTATATTCGTTGAGGTAGTAGGGATAATTGAAGTACGCCGTGAGCGTCAACGGACGGCTGTAGGATTCGAGTACGGTTACAGTCCAGTTCGCCCGGCAGTAGCGAGTTGCTTGGAACGCGGGGCTTGCGGAAGGTGCTCCCCCAGCGCCGCCGGTTCCCTTGGGGGCCAGTTGCCCTAGCGGTGCGGTCTCCGTCCAACCGTTGGCGAGTGCTCCTCCCGCTTCCGCGATGGCGTCGGCGAAGTTCGATAGCCCCATCGGATCAAGATTATCCCAGCACGCGTCGAATCCACCAGAGGGGGTCGTCACGACTCTGTCTGGGGCCTTTCCGACCCTCCCATGGATAACAATGATTGTCGCGCCCGAAACGCCATAGACGCAGCCGGAAAATGGAGCCTGGTCGTTGGTCCCACCATAAGTCCACTTGTTCACGGCCGCCGCGTTTGCGTTAGCGGTGAAGACAACCGAACCAAAAGCCGCGCACATTGCGCATAAGAGCATAAGTCGGCGCATACCCCAACCTTCTAGTGTTGTTGTGATCGCAGGTCGAGATCCCAGTCGTCTGCGAAATTGCAGTCGAGAAGCTGGTCCATCCTCCCCGCGACGTATGAGCTCGCGTACTGTTCAAAGGGGACACCGTCCATTGGGGCGAATGAGAGGACCGCGCCGGTGAGCGCCCGGCCGGCGATTGTGTAGGCGTACGCTAGGTCGTGTCCTTGAACGGCGCAGTGCTTGGCGGCCGCCCAAGCGAGGTAAAGGTGATGGTTCTGAAGGCGAAGCCACGCGCCCCTTGTCCTCGTTTGCAGACGCTGAAGTTCTGGGCCCTCGACCGGAGAGGGGTCGAGTCCGATCAGACGGCTCGATTGCTGCCAGACTGAGACTTGCTCTGCGAGCTCGCGAAGCTCGATGGCGGTCAGTCGGGGATATCGCTCGCTGCTTTGTCGAAGGGAGTCTACATCTACGGTTTTCCTAGAAAGCAATTCGACCAGGTGCTGATCGAGGCAATCGAGATCCACACCGAGATCTAGGAGCTGCAGGCTTCCAGAGCACGCTGGGTCGCGAACGATCGCTAAGAGAATGTGCCCGGGCTGCACATAGATATGCTCTGCCGTAGAGGCCTCGATGACCGCACGCTCCAGTATCGCGCGCGTCTCGTCAGTCGGTCTCAGCTCTCTCCCGATCGGATGCTCGGGTCCCGTGCCTGCCACCGACGCGATCAAGCTTTGGATTTCAGCGCCGCCGGAAGCGCGTAGGGCCTGCGCCACGACGCCAGACTCATCCTCGAGCAAGCCTAGGAGAAGATGTTCGGGGCTCATCTCGTGACGGCCGGCCGCAGCCGCCTCTCGCTGACCGGCCATAAGGGACTTCCACGCCTCTTTCAGCTCTAGCAACATGCTCCGCGCACGCTATGACAGATCCGAACACCCATGTCAATAGGCGTCGCCCTTCCCGGTCCGGATCGTGACGCGGCCGCGGCGGGGGAGAGCGAGATGTCGGTGATGTCGAGGGCGCCGAGCTCCGAGAGGCGCAGCCCGGCGTAGAAGAAGGCCGTCGCGATCGCGCGGTCACGAGCGACGGGTACACCACGGTGGCCTACCAGCAGCTGAGCGCCTGGGTGGTCGCAGAGACCAGTCGCTCGAAGCTGCGGTCGACCGAACGCGGCATCTGGAAGCCGCCGCCGAGTTCGAGGCTGACGAAGCCGTGGAGTGTGCTGCGCACGAAGCGAGCCGCATCGACAGCATCGTCGCCGGTGATGTCGTAGCCGGCGAAGATGGCGTACAGGACCGAGAGGACTTCGGTCGCGGCGGCTTGGAGGTCGGCGTCTTCTGGGGCCGGGGCGCGCAGGATGTATGCGTAGCGGCCGGGGTGCGAGCGCGCGTAGTCGCGGTATGCGTTCGCGATCGCTCGCAGGGCGTCGGGTCCCGCTTTGCCGGTGGCGGCTTGGCGCAACGTTTCTCCGACGTCGCGTGTCACCTTGACGGCGAGGAGCCGGTGCAGCCCGTCGAGGCGGTTGATGTGCTTGTACAGGCTCGGTTGGGCGACTCCGAAGCGCTTGGCGAGTTTCGCCATCGTGAGTTGGTCACGCCCGACCTCGTCGACGAGTCGTGCTGCCTCGCACACGATCACGTCGGCCGACAGGCCCGCTCTAGGCATCGGCGATCTGGTCGATCAGCCGGGTGACGGCGGCGGCGGTGAGGTCGGGTGCCTGGACCTGCGGGAAATGCCCGACCTCGGGGATCATCACGACTTCGGCGTGCAGCTCTTCGCCGATCCATGCTGCCTCGGCGGCCGGGTCCTTCCAATCGACGTCTGCTGCTCCCATGACGACCACGGTTGGCGCGTGGACTTCCGGCAGGCGCTGCTCTGCCGCGGCGTGTGACGTGCGCGTCGTCTGCACGAACGCTTTCCAGTGGCCGGGCCGGCGAAGGTTCTCGCGCACACGCGTTTTGTGCTCCTCGTAGCCCTCTGGTTTGGCGCCCGGTAGCCACTGCGGGTAGTAGGACATGAACGCCGCCGGACCCCACGGCTTGACGAGAAGGGCCCGGAACAGCAGCTTCTGCAGCGTGCCGCCGTCGGGGTCGCGGACGAACGGGCCGAGCAGCGCCAGTCCGCGAACCTTCGCTGGTGTGTCGGCGGCCGCGAGTACAGCGCCGCCAGCGCCCATCGAGTTTCCGACCACGAACGCCGGTTCGCCCAGTTCGTCGATCAGAGCGAGCAGGTCGCTGGCCAGGGCAACGTCGTCGTAAGACGTGAAGGTGGCGTCACTGTCGCCGTGCCCACGCAGGTCCATCGTCACGACTCGGCAGCGATGCTCCGCGAGCTTCGGCGCGAGCAGTCGGTATGTCTGACGGAGCTCACCCATGCCGGGTACACAGATCACGACTGGACCCTCGGTGCCCGTCACGTCGTATGCGATCCGCCCATCGGGGCGCTGCAGATCATGGTTAGTAGTCATAGCCCACAAGCTACAGCACTTAGCCACCCACTTGCAAGCCGTAGGAGCTCCTTCTCTGCACGAACGCGTTGAGTCGGCGGCCTGCGTCTTCAGCTCAGGCGACGACGACCAAGGTGCCGGCGATCCGATCGTGCAGCGCGCGGGCCTGGGGATCGTGCCACGCCATCGCGATGCTCGCGGCCGGGAGTAGCAGCGAGAGGCCGTATGCCGCCCAGACCGCCCTCGACAAGTCCATGCCTACGATCAGCCGCCACCGCGAGGTGCCCGAGCTCCCATGGTGGGGCTCCGACCACAAGTCTGCGTGAGACAACGCTAGCGTTAGCTCGGATTCCCGAACTTGGGTTGCTCGGGGTTGATTGTTGACTTCAGCGGCCGGAATGCCCGGGTTTTCGGGCTTTGCGTGGCTGACTTTGGGCTGGAACAGGTGGGATTACGCTGTACGGCTTGGGTTGTTGCCTAAAGTCGTGCGTCGCGTGGTTTCGAGGGAATTGCCGTTGGGACGACGTTATCGGGCCGAAACGGGCGGTTTGGGGGCTTGCGGGGCTGATCTAGGCGCGATACCGTCCGAGCAGCGCTTTATGGTTGCGGTGTATGGGTTCAGCGAAGCGCACCAGTTCGGGTGGTCGTGGGGAGCGGCGGCGCGAGCGCGCGGCGTTCTTCACCGCGCCGAGTGGTGTCGCGCAGCGCCACTACGAAGCGATGCGCGCGTACTTCGTCGAGGGCGCCTCGGCGGCTGATGTCGCTGCGCGTTTCGGCTACGCGACGTCAACCGTCGTGGCGATGGTCCGCGACTTCGACCCGGATCCCGGCGTGTTCTTCTTGGAGCGCCGCCCGGGGCCGCGTGTCGCGCCGTCGAAGGTCGCGGCGCGCGAGGAGGTGCTGCGACTGCGAACGGCTGGTCATTCGGTGACCGAGATCACCCAGGCGCTCGCCAAGACGGCCTCGCCGTTGAACCGCACGGGGGTGTGGGAGGTGCTGGTCGCCGAGGGTCATGAGCGTCTCGCTCCGCGCGCACCCGGGGTGCGTGGCGCACCCGCCCGCGACGATTGAGCCAGGCTGGGTTCCACGG
>JALYZL010000288.1 GCA_030948875.1 Actinomycetota bacterium | reverse complement strand
GTGGACCTCGCTGCGCTGCTCGACGACGATGAGCGCGGCGGTCGGAACGGGGTCTGTCGGGGGCATCACACGGAAGGACGAAATCGGTGGAGTACCAGCAGAGTACCACTCTTTGTGGAGTACCACTTTGAGTACCAAACTGGCCAAAAACAGCCACAAAGCTGGGCTTTTATGGCCGAAATCTCGCCCAATTTGCGGGAACTAGAGCAACCTTTTGTAACTCATAACCCGAAGGTCGCGGGTTCGAATCCCGCCCCCGCTATCAGTCAGGAAAGTGCTGGAAATCGAGACCTCCGAGAGATCGGGGGTCTTGGTTTTTGTAAGCTGAAACCGCGTTTGATTCCGTTTGACGACGGGCGAACTGCCGCTCAGATCTCCGTCGTTGACGCCGACTCGAGCAGCTTGCAACACCGGGCGGCGCGGTCCGCCACCAAGGCGAGAAGCTTGTCCGGCAGCGCCCGGTGCAAGGCCGCGACGGCCGGCGCACCGACGGCGTCTGCGAACGCTTCAGGTGTGGAATTCGCCAGCTCGCGAGCGCGATCGACTATCGCCGCGGCGTCAACACCGAGTTCCCGAGCTGCTTCGGGCCACGTGTTGCGCTCCAGGAAGACTCTGTAGTCGCCGCCGATCTTCATCGCGAAGCGAAGCTTGCGTTCGTGCACGCTGTATGGCAGCGCGGAGGCCATGTCGTAGAGCGGCGCAAGACGTACCTGATTCCCGGCGAGCAGCAGTGAGTAGTTCTTCGCGTGCGCATCGGTGCCTGCGACCACCCAGTTCCAGATGAGCGCATCGGCAAACCGCCAGGCGGCGTCTTCGGCCACTGCCGGCGGCATCGCGTCGCGTAGTAGCCGAGTGATCTGGGCTGGCCCTGGCCCACCTTCGTTCTGATACTTGCGGCTCGGGGGCACCCCGAGGGCCTGGCAAAGATCCTCCTGATGCACGCGGAGGATCTCGCCCCCTGGTGCGGCATGCCGGTCATAGCGAGTTACGACAACGGCCGTCTCGTCGCCGAACCGCGAGACGGTAGTGCGGGCTGCGAGTAGGCCTGCGCGTCTCGCGGCGTCGAGACACAGATGCTCATTGAGATCGTGATCATCGAAGCCGGTGACGGCCGGTTTGAGGATATGGGTGGTGGGCGTCGCGCCGGAGGGAACCCCCCAGCGCCCATCCTGAAAGAGCAGCGCGGTCTTGGCCTGCGCTCCTGCGAGACTGAACTGACCGGTGAAAGACGTGCCGAGCCAGGCGGTTGCGTCCTCGCGCAGCTCACGCAGGCGCTCTGCTACATCATCGTCACGGAGCCACGTGATCTCACCCGATCGTCCAAGGACCCGATCGACCTCCCCCGATGGCGCGAAGCGGACCGCGCCGGCGCAATCTTCCCCTACTGGCGTCGCCAGCAGGGAGAAGGGAGAGGATGCCGTGACGTGAAACGCGCGAGCCCATCTTCGCAGGACGGCGTCGTTGTCGGGCAATAGACCCCACAGCCACGGCGTTACGACCTGGTCGGGATGCGATCGAACCTGGATCGGCATCGATAGCGAGAGAGGCGTACCGCCGGACTGGTTGAGGTACTCGTCGCCGTAATCGAACCGCAGCCTTCCCCCCCGCAGGCGCGTCACTGTCCCGGCGACAAGGTCTTCCAGGACTACGACCAGAGCATCGGTCATTGTGCTCGGTACTCGGCCAGCAGCGCGTCCAGGTCGACGGTGCTGCGCTGCGGTGGCTGATCGCCGCCGCTCGTGTCATCGCGCTCCGCGATTTTGAGATCGAGCGCGAGCGCGTCGAGCAGGCGGAGCACCAAGCCGAGCTCGGCCGTCGGCTTCCCGGCCTCGAACTCACTGATCCAGGGCCTCGACACACGCGCGCGAGACGCCAACTCGGCCTGGCTAAGGCTGAGGCTGAGGCGACGTCCCCGTGCGGCGGCGGCGAGATCGCGTATCGAGTTGATCTGGGCGGGCATCAGTGCCGGCGAACGCTTACTTCCACACCTGCATACGTACGGAAACAATAGCATCATGTCGGTGTACGTAGGCACAACAACGTTGTTGCCGTACGACAACACAACGGCCGCCGATCGCGATCGCGTGGCACGAGCGACCCGACGGGGGCGGTAGGCGTTTGATTGACGTTTGACAGGGGGTGGAATTGCCGCGTCGCGTGACTCGGGGTCGTATGAGCGACCACATTGATTCATCCCCGCCGCCGGACGCCCTCGACCAGCTGGTCACGCAGCTGCTCGAGTGCGGCGGCGTACTCAGCCAGATCATCAGCCACATGGTTCAGTTCCAAGCTGCAGGCCGGTCTGCTCCCGATGCTGCGCCGATTCCCGAGGTTGCCCACTCGCTGGTCCGCAGCGTCCTCGGCGACGTCGGCAAGCGACATTCCAAGCGGGACATCAACATCGCTGCCGCGATCGTCAAGCAGGCGACTGCCTCGATATGTGCCGAGATCTACTACGTCGGGCCGGAACTGAACTGACCGAGCGTTTCGTGCAACTGCAGCGTCAGCCGTATGGGCACCGGTTCTGCACTGGCCGCTCGCGCCCCGGCGGGTCCGACCCGGCCCGGCGGATCCGACCGGGCGCGACACGCGCTTCCCCTTACTCGACGCTCAGCTCCACCCGGTCGGTTAGAAGGCCGCGTCTGCCAGCGATCAAATGCGGGGCAAACGAATCACGTCGGACGGAGGGATACGAACCGCGCTGATCGAGCCCTACGCGTCGTCGGTTGGCGCACCGGAAGCACGGAGGCCTACCTAGACAGACGCCGCGACACTACCTTCGGG
>JALYZL010000268.1 GCA_030948875.1 Actinomycetota bacterium | reverse complement strand
CACGGCGGGCCCAACATAGCATGGGGCCCCGGCGGTCCAGGCCGCTTGCGACGGTTGTCGCTTGGCATCCTGGCACCCCAGGGCATAGGCTTTCTCCGGGCGGTGCGCACTACTGGGTTTCCGCCTGAGGATGGGGAGGACCACAGACTTTGATCAGAGCAGTCGCCGACAGAGCGTTCTTGCCGACCAAGAACGTCCTCGAAGAAGTCGGGAACATGATGATTCTGACCGCGCGAACGCTGGTCTCCGCGGTCCGGCCGCCGTACCCGTACGGCAGCGAGTTCGTCGGTCAGTTCCTCTTCGGCCTGAAGCTGTGCTGGTTCCCGCTGCTCATCTCGACGGTCGCGTTCGGGTACGGCGCTCCGGGGCTCCAGGCGGCCAACTTCCTCGTCCTCTTCGGCGCCATCGACCGGCTCGGGGGATTCTTCGTGCTCGCCTCGATCCGCGAGTTCGCCCCCTTCGTCGATGCCATCGTCCTCGCCGGCGTGGCGGGCACGGCGATCACCGCTGACCTCGGCGCGCGCAAGATCCGCGAGGAGCTCGACGCGCTGCAGGTCCTCGGCGTCGACCCGATCAAGAATCTGGTCGTCCCCCGCTTCCTCGCGCTCATGCTCCTCACCGGCCTGTTCGACGTCTACGCGCTCCTCTTCGGCATCTTCGGCGGGATTCTCGCCACCCTCGTCAATCACGCGACCCTCGGACCCTTCTTCTCCACCTTCTTCAACAACGCCTCGACGGTGGACCTATGGGGCTCGGTGGTCAAGACGACGATCTTCGGCGGCATCATCGCGATCGTCTGCTGTTACAAGGGGATGACCGCCTCGGGCGGGGCCGAGGGGGTAGGGCGCGCAGTCAACCAGGCGGTGGTCATCGCCTTCCTGGGCGTGTTCGCGTTCAACTACGCCTTCACCCAGACGCTCCTGGCCACCCACCCGGCGCTCACCACGATCCCGAAGTGAACGGATGAGTCACTGATGGACGGTCTCCTCGCCGCCCCCCGCGCCTGGATCGAGACGTTCGGAGAGATCTTCGGCTTCTGCGCTCGCGTCATGGGCGAGGTCTACGGCCTGCGCGTATTCAAGTTCTTCGGCGAGGTGCTGCGTCAGGCGGGGATCCTCATCGTCTCCTCGACCCTGGTGATCTGGGGGCTCGTGTTCATCATCGGCCTCGAGTGCGGGGTCGAGGGCGCCTATTTCGACAACGCCAACGGCGTTGCCGCCTACGCCGGCGTGTTCGCCGCCTGGTGCGACCTGCGCGAGCTCGTGCCGTACGCCTTCGGCTACATGATGGCCGCCAAGGTGGGCACGGGAATCGTCGCCGAGCTCGGCTCGATGCGCATCTCCGACGAGATCGACGCGCTCGAGGTCATGGGCATCAGCGGCGTCACCTTCCTCTGCGCCACCCGCCTCCTCGCCGCCTGGCTCGTGCTCCCCTTCGTCTACATCTGCTCGATCGGAGCGGGCTTCTTCGCCAGCTATCTTGTCGTTGTCCACCAGATCGCGAACGTCTCGTCGGGTGGCTTCCTACAGATCTTCTGGGAGTTCCAGAATCCCCCTGACTTGTTATATAGCGTGATCAAAGCCATGGTCATGGCCACCGTGATCGTGCTCGTGGGCTGCTACTACGGCTACAACGCCAGTGGTGGGCCTGTAGGTGTAGGTACGGCCACGGCGAAGTCGATGGTCTTGAACATCGTCGCCGTGCACATCATCGGCATGCTCGGGACGCAGCTGTTCTGGGGAGCGAACCCCAGGGCACCAATCGGAGGCTGAATCATCATGGAGCCGTACAGATTTGTTGGCGAAGGCGACGACGACGGGCAGCGCGAGCCGGCCGCGGATCCGACCCCGCCCGCGTGGAAGTCCAGTCCGCCCCCGCCCGCCGCTGCACCCTCGCCCGCCGAACCCCCCTCGCGCGTCTCCGTGGTCGCCGAGCAGCCCCCGCGCCCCACGCCGCCCGACGGAGCCTCGGAGGAGGAGTACAAGTGGCACACCTACCGGCAGTACCCGAGCGGCCGCCCCGACGCCGTCGAGTTCATCGACACCTATAAGGCGTTCGGCCGCAATCGGATCCTCCGCGGACTGAACATGGGCCTCCCCGAGGGGATGGTGTCGATGATCGTCGGCCCCTCCGGGACGGGCAAGTCGGTGTGCATCAAGCACATGGTCGGCCTGCTCTACCCCGACCAGGGCGACGTGCTCGTGCACGGCGTATCGGTCCCCAACATGCGCGACGACGACCTCTTCGAGATGCGCAAGAAGTTCGGGCTGCTGTTCCAGGACGGCGCCCTCTTCGGCTCGATGAACCTCTTCGACAATGTCGCCTTCCCGCTCCGTCAGCACACCGAGAAGGGCGAGGCCGAGGTCGAGGACATCGTCAATCGCCGCCTCGACGAGGTCGGTCTCGGGCACTCGCGCGACAAGTACCCGAACGAGCTCTCGGGCGGGATGCGCAAGCGCGCCGGCTTCGCGCGCGCGCTCGTGCTCGAGCCGAGCATCGTGCTCTTCGACGAGCCCGACTCGGGGCTCGACCCCGTGCGCACCTCACTCCTGGGCGAGCTCATCCAGGAAGTCCACCGCGACATGATGGACGAGGCCAAGAAGCAGAACAAGGAGCACCTGCCGACGTTCTGCGTCATCACCCACAACGTGATGATGGCCCGGCGGGTGGCCGACTACCTCAACGTCCTCTGGAAGGGCCGCATCGTCGAAGCCGGCCCCGCCGAGGACATGCTCAATTCCGAGAACCCGTTCATCCAGCAGTTCCTCGCGGGCGAGTCGCGCGGGCCGCTCACTATGGACTGAGTCCAGACCAGGCATGCCCAACGGCGCCTGCGCGCCGTGCCTGGCGCTAGCCTGACGGCCGTGAGGGTGCCGGATCGACTTGAGCGCGTGGCCGGGGCGGCGGCGGCAAGACCGGTTCTCGCCTTGGTCGTGGTGGTGGCGCTCGCCCTCGGGGGCGGCGCGCTCGCTCTGGGCCTGCGGCCGAGCACGGGGATCGGCACCTTCGTCGGCTCCTCCTCGGCCAGCTACCGCGCGACGCAGGACTGGCATCAGCACTTCGGCGGCGACTCGATCGTCATCCTCGTGCGCGAGCCGCTCACCGACCTCGGGCAGACCAAGGACCTGGCGCGGCTGACGTTCCTGGAGGCGTGCCTCGCCGGTCGGGTCGACGTCGCCGATACTCAGTTCCAGGCCTTCCGGCCCGAGCCGGCCGGCCAGGGGGTGGCCTACGGCGGGCGAGCCAGCCCGTGCGGCAAGCTCATGGCCGCGCACTACGTCCAGGTCGTGTACGGCCCAGCGACGTTCCTCAACCAGGCGGTGGTCTCGATCCAGCAGGGCCTGACCTCGCTCGAGGCCGCGTACGCCCGCAGCGTCATCGTCGCCGAGAACCAGGCGCTGAAGGTCGCTCAGGGCGAGCACCTGAGTCGCGCCGTCCAGCTCCGGGACGCCAAGGCCGCCGGCGAGCTCAAGCAGGCGGAGAACAACCGGCAGCTGGAGGTGCTCTACCTCAACTCGGGCATGCAGGGGCTGCCGGCGATCGACAACGCACAGTTCGTCTCCCAGATCATGTTCGACGCCACGCGCGGGGCGAATGTGCCCAAGGCGCGCTTCGCCTACCTCTTCCCCACCGCCAAGTCGGCGCTGATCGAGGTCCGCCTCCGCTCCTCGCTCTCCGATGCCCAGCAGGCGCGCGCGATCGCCCTGATCCGCCAGGTGGTTCGGATGCCGACCTTCCACCTCGCCTACGGCGGCACCTACACGGTCACCGGAGCTCCGGTGGTCCTGAACGATCTCGCGAGCAAGATCACCGCGTCGGTCGGCGTGCTCCTGATCGCGGCGCTGCTGGTGATGGCGGCGGTCCTGCTCATGGTGTTCCGCCGCCCTCGGCGCCTGCTTCCCCTGGCCATCGCGCTCGCCGCCACCGGGCTCACCTTCGGCGCGGTCTCCCTCGCCGGGGCATCGCTGACCCTGGCCTCGGTCGCCGTCCTCCCGGTGCTCATCGGCCTCGCCGTCGACTATGCGATCCAGTTCCAGTCGCGGATCGAGGAGGCTCGGCACGAAGCGGGCGGAGGGGCACTGGATGCGCAGGACGCGGTGCGGCGCGCGGCGATCATGGGAGCGCCGACGATCGCCACCGCCGCGCTCGCCACCGCCACCGGCTTCCTCGTCCTCCTGCTCTCGCCGGTGCCCATGGTGCAAGGGTTCGGGCTCCTGCTCGTGGTCGGAATCGCGTTCGCGTTCGCGTGCGCGCTGTGTGTGGCGGCGGCCGCGCTCGTGCTCGCTGAGCGTGACGGCGGCGAGCTCGGCGCCGCGCTGCGGGGAGCGGCCGACATCCTTCGCGAACTGGGGCGGAGCGCCGCGCGGGTGGTCCTGGCT
>JALYZL010000243.1 GCA_030948875.1 Actinomycetota bacterium | reverse complement strand
CATCCCCTGCATCACCACCATGGCCGGCGGGATGGCAGCCGCGCGGGCGATCGGCGCGGCGCGGGGACGCGAGCCCGAGGTCATGTCCCTGCAAGAGATCCACGCCCGTGCCAGCGCCTTCCGGGGGGCTCGTTGAGCGCCAACCCCTCGGCGACTACTCCCCGGCGCGTGCTCGCCCCCTTCGGCCGGCGCGCGGCGCGCGTGATCGAGCGCCGGGTGTACGGCGCCTACGTGGTCCTCCGGTGCGCCGATCCCGACGGGCCGCGGCCGCGCGCGGGCCAGTTCTACATGCTGGCGACGAGGACCTGGGGCGGGGGAGAGGGCGAGCGCCCGTTCCTCCCCCGCGCCTTCAGCGTGCTGCGGTCGCCCGCCGGGCACGGGCTCGAGTTCCTCGTCGAGGACGTCGGCCCCGGCACCCACCGGCTCTGCGAGCTCGCACCGGGCGAGGACCTGCTCCTGGTCGGGCCGCTCGGGACCGGCTTCGCGGCCCCTACCGGCGCTCGCCGCCCTCTCCTCGTGGGCGGTGGGGTAGGGATCGCGCCGCTGGCCATCTGGCAGGACGAGCTCGGCGGCGCGCCGGCGCTCCTTGGCTTCCGCGACGCGCCCCGGGCCGAGGGGGCGCGCCTCCTCGCCGACGCGCGGGTCAGCACCGACGACGGCAGCGTCGGCCACCACGGGCTGGTCACCGATCTGCTCTGCGACGAGCTCGACCGCGACGGTCACGCCGTCGTCTATTCGTGCGGGCCGCCGGCCATGCTCGAGGCGGTGCGCGCGCTGTGCTCCGAGCGCGAGACGCCGGCGCAGCTCGCACTGGAATCGGGGATGGCGTGCGGATTCGGAGCGTGCTTCGGTTGTGTGGTGCCGACGCGCCGCGGCTACGTGCGGCTGTGCCTCGACGGCCCGGTGCTCGACTCTGCGGAGCTTGAGACGACGCTGGTGACTGGAACGGGCCATTAAGTGAGCGCTCCGGCGGAGCTTGAGACGGCGCTGGTGACTGGGGCCGGGCATTGACCGCGCCCGTCGCGCCACCAGCGCTGCCCACCGAGCTGTGCGGGATCGAGCTCGCGCACCCGATCATCAACGCCTCGGGCACCTTCGACGCGATCGCCGCCAGGCGGGTGTTCGGCGACGCGCTGATCGAGAGCTTCCCGTTCGCCGCCTTCGTGTCCAAGACGGTGACGCTGGCCCCGCGCGAGGGCAACCCGCCGCCGCGGCTGTGGGAGACCGCGGCGGGACTGATCAACTCGATCGGCCTGCCCAACAAGGGCCTCGAGCGCTACCTGGCCGAAGACCTCCCGCAGCTCGCCGCCCTCCCCGTGCCCCTGATCGTGAACGTGATGGGGTTCACCGGGAAGGAGGTGGCAGAGCTCGTGAGCGCATTCTCGCGACGCGAGGAGGTCGCGGCACTCGAGCTCAACGTCTCCTGCCCGAACGTGGAGACCGGGCTCGTCATGGGCGCCGACCCAGGCGAGACCGCTGCCCTCCTTCGGCGCGTGCGCCCGCTGACCGACAAGCCGCTGATCGTCAAGCTGACGCCAAACGCGACCGACGTGGTCGCGGTGGCGCGGGCTGCCGAGGATGCGGGCGCGAGCGCGGTGTCGCTCATCAACACGATTCGAGGGATGGCGCTAGCGCCGCGCTCGGGACGGCCGTGGCTGGGAGGGACCACCGGCGGGATATCGGGCCCGGCCGTCCGCGCCGTCGCCCTGGCGCAGGTTCACGCAGTAGCCGGGAGCGTCGAGATACCGCTCGTCGCCATGGGCGGCGTGCAACGCGGCCGCGATGCCCTCGACCTGCTCCGGGCGGGCGCCGCGGTGGTCGCAGTCGGCACGGAGAGCTTCCGGGATCCGGCGGCGGGGGCCCGAATCTCGGCGGAGCTAGCGGCCCTCGCTGCAAAGAGCGGGATTTCGCTCAGGTCAGAACCTGCTTAATTGCTAACAACATATAAAACCCCCTGCAAAGCACCTGGATTACCGTAACCAGGCTCGATATGTGTCGACCTCAAGTTGAGGTCGAGTCGAATCTTGAGAGAAGCCCTTGAACGCCCGCGCCCAAGATGTAGACTCGCCGCCCATGCCGCCGGTCAGCGACTCCGCCACCAAGCACATTGCGGCACCGGAGCGCTCCCTACTTCAGCGGATGGATGCCCTCCAGCGCGCGAACGACGTGCGCACGCGCCGGGCCAAGCTCAAGCGCGATCTCAAGGCCGGGCGCCAGCCGATCCACGAGCTGCTGCTCGAGCCGCCGGAATACCTGGAGACCGCGAAGGTGTTCGACCTCCTGCTCGCGGTTCCGAAATACGGTCGAGTGAAGGTGAACAAGGCTCTCACGCAGTGCCGGATCTCGCCGAGCAAGACGATCGGCGGGCTCTCCCAGCGCCAGCGCGCTGAGCTTGTCGCGTGGATACGCGCCTCGTCGCGCTGATGCGGCGCTAGCCGCCGCGCAAAGCGTGACGAGTGCCAAGGTCTTCGTGATCACTGGGCCCTCCGGGGTCGGCAAGGGCACGCTGATCAGGGGGCTGCTCGAGCGTGTCCCCGAGCTCGAGCTCTCGGTTTCGGCGACGACCCGCGCGCCGCGCCCGGGAGAGCACGACGGTGTCGATTACCACTTCCTGACCCCGGCTGAGTTTGAGGCTCGCGCGGCCGCCGGGCGCTTCGTCGAGCACGCCGAGTACTCGGGCAACCGCTACGGCACGCTGCGCTCGGAGCTCGAGCGCCGCCTCGAGGCCGGCGCCCCGGTGGTGCTCGAGATCGAGGTCCAGGGCGCCCGCCAGGTCCGCGAGGCGATGCCCGCCGCCGTCGCCGTGTTCATCGCCCCGCCCTCCCGCGACGCTCTCCGTGCCCGGCTCGTGGGCCGGGGGACCGACGCCCCCGAACAGGTCGACGAGCGCCTGCGCACCGCCGACCGCGAGCTCGACGCCCAGCCCGAGTTCGGGCACGTGGTCGTCAATGACCGGCTCGAAGAGGCGACGGTGGAGCTTGCGGGGATCGTGCGGGGCGCGCTGGGGGAGAAGGGAGCGTGATCGGGGTGCGTCCTTGCACCCTTGGTGCGTCGATCGCACCTTTCCCCTTCTTGACCCCCGAACGCTACCCTTGTCGCTCCCCTATAGAGAAGGAACGCTGACTCTTGATCTCTCCCCGCATCGACAAGCTCATCGAGCACGCGGACTCCGACTACGCGAGCGTGATCATCGCCGCCAAGCGCGCGCGCCAGATCAACTCGTATTACCACAACCTCGGGGAGGGCACGTTCGATGAGTTCCCGCCCCCGATGGTCGACACGCGCTCGAAGAACTACCTCACGATCGCCCTCGAAGAAGTGGCTCAGGGCAAGCTGAAGTACCACTACCGATAGGAGCGGCGTGGCCCGGGTGCTGCTTGGAGTGAGCGGCGGGATCGCGGCCTATAAGGCGCTCGAGACCGCCCGGCTCGCCGTTCGGGCCGGGCACTTCGTGCGCGTGATCCAGACCGAGCCAAGCACCCACTTCGTCGGCCCCGCGTCCTTTCAGGCGATCACCGGCGGCCCGGTGCTCACGAGCGAGTTCGAGCCCGATCCGGCCCGGGGTGCCTATCCCGGCGATCCGGTGCCCGAGCGCGCGCCGATCAGCCACCTGGCCCTCGTCGAGCGCGCAGACGTATACCTGATCGCGCCGGCGAGCGCGAACACCATCGCCAAGCTCGCTCACGGCCTGGCCGATAACCTGCTGACCACCGCGGCGCTCGCGGCCGCCTGCCCGGTCGTGGTGGCCCCCGCGATGAACGCCCGTATGTACGAGCACCCGGCCACCCAGGCTAACCTGCGCCGGCTCGCCGAGCGCGGCGTGGTGGTGATCCCTCCCGGCGAGGGCGAGCTCGCCTCCCACGGCGAGCACGGGATCGGCCGGCTCCCCGAGGCCGCCGGGCTCCTCGCCGCGTGCGAAGCCGTGCTCGCCGAGCGCGACAGCCCGGGCCCGCTCCTCGGGCTTCGGGTCCTCGTCACCGCCGGCGGGACCCGCGAGCCGATCGACAGCGTGCGCTTCATCTCCAACCGTTCGTCGGGACGGATGGGCTTCGCGCTCGCCCAGGAGGCTCGGCGCCGCGGCGCCGAGGTGACCGTGATCGCGGCCAACGTCGCGCTGGCGCCGCCCCCGCTGGTGCGGATGATCGAGGTGGAGACCGCCGCGGAGCTGCTCGCGGCCTGCGAGCGCGAATTCTACGACTGCGACGTGCTCCTCATGGCGGCCGCCGTGGCCGACTTCCGGCCCGCCGCCCCCGTCGCCGACAAGCTCAAGAAAAATGCCGGCCCGGCCCGGCGGGCGGGATCCAAGTCGACGATCGAGCTCGAGGCGACCGAGGACATTCTTAGCGCGCTCGCTACCAAGCGGCGGCCTGGTCAGCTCGTGGTCGGGTTCGCGGCCGAGCATGGCTCGGGCGCACTCGAGTACGGGCGCGAGAAGCTGCACCGCAAGCGCCTCGACGCGGTCGTGGTCAACGACATCTCTCGCTCGGACATCGGCTTCGACGTGCCCGAGAACGAGGTAACGATCGTCACCGACGAGGGCGAGCACCGCGTGGCCCGCACGACCAAGGCGCAGGTGGCCGCGGCCGTGCTCGACGAGGTACAGCGGCTGGGCGCCCGTGGAGCGCGGACCGCCAAGGCACGGGAGGGAGTCGATGGAGCCGCTGGAGTTACCGCCGGTCGCGCCGGACGAGTCTGAGGCCGCGGCCGGCGTCGTCGGGCGCATCGCGGCCAACATCCGGCGCGCCGTCCATGTACGCGAGGAGATCCTCAGCCACCTGCTCGTGACCCTGATGGCGGAGGGCCATGGGCTCATCGAGGACTATCCCGGCGTCGGCAAGACGGCGCTTGCGCGCTCGCTGGCGCGCTCGATCGACTGCCAGTTCGCGCGCGTCCAGTGCACTTCCGATCTCCTGCCCGCCGACGTCGTCGGGGTCAACGTCTACAACCAGCGCGAGCAGCGCTTCGAGTTCCGACCCGGACCCGTGTTCGCCAACGTGGTGCTGGTGGATGAGATCAACCGCGCCTCGCCCAAGACCCAGTCCGGCCTGCTCGAATGCATGCAGGAGCGCCGGGTCACCGTCGACGTTCACACCCACGAGCTGGCCCGTCCGTTCCTCGTGCTCGCGACGCAGAACCCGATCGAGTACGAGGGCACCTACCCGCTCCCCGAAGCTCAGGTCGACCGCTTCATGGTGCGGGTCTCACTCGGCTATCCGGATCCGGAGGCCGAGGTGGCGATGCTCGCCGACCACGAGTCGGGTGACCGCGTCCTCACCCTCGAGCCGGTGGTGACGGCGGCCGAAGTGCTCTTCGCTCAGGAGGCGAGCACGCGGGTGCGGGCGACCAAGCCCCTGCGCGACTATGTCGTGCGCCTGCTCTGGCACACCCGCGAGGACCCGCGCGTCGACCTCGGCGCGAGCCCGCGCGCCGGCCTCATGCTCCTCCGGGCGGCGAAGGCGCGGGCGATGATGCGCGGCGGCGACCACGCCCTGCCCGACGACGTGCAGGCGCTCGCGGCACCGGTGCTCGCCCATCGCCTCGTGCTCGCCCCCGAAGCCGCGGGCGTGAGCGCCGAGGACGTCATCGCCGACGCGGTCTCGGCGGTGCCCGCGCGGTAGCGATGGGGACGCCTGGTACCCGGGATGTTCGCCGCCAGGCGAACTCCCAAGGGCGCGAAGCGCCCCCATGAGCCGCGCGCAAGGCATCGTCGCTGCAGGCCTGGGGCTGACGGTGGTGGCCCGCCTGTTCGACGCCGTGCCCCTCTACGTGCCCGGTGTCGCCTTTGTGCTCCTCGGGATCCTCGCTCCGGCCTGGACGCGGCTCGCCGCGCGCGGCGCGAGCGTGGAGCGGAGGATGAACGTCCGCCGGGTCACGGAGGGCCAAGCGTTCGAGTTCGAGCTCGAGGTGCGTTGTGGGCGCACGCCGGCGCTCTCGGGCGAGGTGCTCGAGCCGCTCGCCGCAGAGCCCATCCCGCTCGGTCCACATCGGCGGACGAGCACTCGCGTGGTGTCGGCGAGCTTCCCCCGGCGGGGGGTGCGGCGCTTCGAGCCGCCCGCGCTGCTCATCCGCGATCCCTTCGACCTGTCGCGGCGGGTGTGTCCCGGCTCGGGCGCGGTCCACGAGCTGCTGGTGCTGCCGCGAACCGAACCGATCCGCGTCGCGGGCGGCGGGGCGGCGCCGACGCCTGCGGTGGCGAGCTTCCGGCCCGCGGCGAGCGCTCCCCGCGCCGCCCTCGCCGAGGTCGAGATCGACGGGCTGCGTCCGTATCGCGAGGGCACCTCGGCCTCACGTATCCACTGGGCGGCGATGGCGCGCGGCGCTGGGCTGCTCGAGCGCCGGCTCCGAGCCGAGAGCGACTCCCGTCCCCTCGTGGTGCTCGACGCGCGGGGCGCGGAACGACCGGAGGATCTCGATGCCGCCGTGCGCGCGGCAGCATCGATCACTCTCGAGCTCGCCGGCAACGGTGGCTGCGCGCTCCTGCTCCCCGGCGAGCGG
>JALYZL010000239.1 GCA_030948875.1 Actinomycetota bacterium | reverse complement strand
GCGTGGACCGACACCGGCTGGCCGGCGACGATGGAGGGCGCGGTGCGCAGCGGCGCAGCGGCGGCCCAGGAGGCGCTCGCGACCGTGGGGACGGGCGCCGGAGCGCTGACCTTGGCGGGAGCCCGATGATCAACTCGATGGTGACGCTCGTCCGACATCCCTGGCACACCGAGTCCGAGTCGCCAGAGCCCACCGATGTTCCCCGCGTGCTCGTGCTCGCACCGCTCAGCGTCGAGGCGTGGGCGGTGCGCGCAGGCGCGCCGTGGGCCCAGGTGGAACGGATCGGCATGGGCCCGCACCGGGCACGCCGCGCGGCTTCGCTGACGCAACGGGGTCCCGGCGGCGCGGTGGTGATCGCCGGATTTTGCGGGGCGCTCGACCCCGACCTCGAGCCCGGCGACATCGTGCTCGCCTCAGAGCTGCGCGGCCCCACGGGCACGACGCCATGTCCGCATCCGGCGATCCTCGCGGGCCACCTGCGACGAGGCGGCTTCAACGTGCGCGTTGGCCCGGTCGCCTCGACCCAGCGGCTCGTCGTCCGCGAGCGGCGCCGCGCGCTCCAGCGCACGGGCGCGCTCGCCGTCGACATGGAGTCGGCATGGCTCGCGCCCGACGCCCGTGCCCAACCGCTCGTCACCCTGCGCGTGGTGCTCGACACACACCGCCACGAGCTCCATCGTCCCCTGCGCACCGTCGCGGGAGCCGCGAAGGCCTACCGCGCTTTGCGCGGAGCGTCCGCGCTCGTGGAGGCGTGGGCGGGGGCGCTCGGCGAGCGCGAGGTGATGCTCGCCTCGCCGCGGGCGTCGTGCGCCGGTGTCGTGCGCGCGGTGGAGATCGTCGAGCGGGTGCTCGCCGATCGCGGCGCACCCGTGTACGTGCGCAAGCAGATCGTCCACAACGCCCACGTGGTCGGCGAGCTCGAGCGCCACGGTGCCGTGTTCGTCGAGGAAGTGGAAGAGGTTCCCGAGGGCGCGACGGTGATCTTCTCCGCTCACGGCGTCTCCCCCGCCGTGCGCGCGCAGGCGAGCGCCCGCGGGCTCGACGTGATCGACGCGACCTGCCCGCTGGTGGCCAAGGTCCACGCCGAGGCGCGGCGCTTTGCCGACTCGGGACATGAGATCGTGCTCATCGGCCACGAGGGGCACGAAGAGGTGGACGGGACGGTCGGTGAGGCGCCAGCGCGCACCCACGTGATCTCGAGCGAGGCCGATGTCGAGGGGCTCGAGCTCGCCGACCCCGAGCGCGTCGCCTACTTGACTCAGACGACGCTCGCGGTCGACGAGACCGCCGGCGTGGTGGAGGCCTTGCGCCAGCGCTTTCCCGCGCTCACCGGGCCCTCCTCGGATGACATCTGCTACGCCACCCAGAACCGCCAGGATGCGGTGCGCGCGCTCGCCGCGGGGTGCGAGCTCGTGCTCGTGGTCGGCTCCCAGAACTCCTCGAACTCCCAGCGCCTGGTCGAGGTCTCAGAGCGCGCCGGCTGTCGCGCGCGGCTGGTCGGGGACGCCGGCGACATCCGCCCAGATTGGCTCGTGGGCGTGCGCCGCGTCGGCCTCACCGCGGGTGCCTCAGCGCCGGAATCGCTCGTGGGCGATGTTGTCATGGCCCTCGACGGCCTCGGTGGCGTGACCGTGAGCGAGCGCGCCGTGGCGGAGGAGGACGTCCACTTCAAGCTTCCGCCCAGACTACGAAGGGAACCCTGATCCATGTCCGTACCGCTGCGTCAAAGCTTGAGCCTCGGCGCGTACATCGCCAAGCAGCGGCTCACGCGTCGCGAGCGCTTCCCCCTGCTCGTCGAGCTCGAGCCCCTCTACCAATGCAACCTGGAGTGTGCCGGCTGCGGCAAGATCCAGCACCCCGACCACGTCCTGCGGCGCCGGATGCCGGTCGAGCAGGCGGTGGCAGCGATCGAGGAGAGCGGCGCACCGATGGTATCGATCGCCGGCGGTGAGCCGCTGATCCACCCTGAGATCGACAAGATCGTGTCCGAGCTCGTGGGGCGGAAGAAGTTTGTCTTCCTGTGCACCAACGCGCTGCTCATGGAGCGCAAGATGGAGCTTTTCAAGCCCTCGCCGTACTTCGCCTGGGCGGTCCACATCGACGGCCTGCGCGAGCGCCACGACGAGTCGGTGTGCCGCGAGGGCGTGTTCGACAAGGCGGTGTCGGCGATCCGCGCCGCCCAGCGAGAGGGCTTCCGCGTGACCACCAACACCACCTTCTTCACCCACGACACCCCCGACACCGTGCGCCGCGTGCTCGACTTCCTCAACGACGAGCTCCGCGTCGACGCGATGATGATCTCGCCCGCCTATGCCTACGAGAAGGCGCCCGACGGGGAGCATTTCCTCGGCGTCGAGCAGACCCATGCGCTGTTCTCCGAAGCCTTCGCCAATGGGCGGCGGCGGCGCTGGCGCCTGAATCACAGCCCCGTCTTCCTCGACTTCCTCGAGGGCAAGAGGGACTTCGGGTGCACCGCGTGGGGGATCCCCAGCTACGGGGTGTTCGGCTGGCAGCGCCCCTGCTACCTGATGTCCGATGGCTATGCCAAGACCTACCAGGAGCTCGTCGAGACGACCGATTGGGAGGCCTACGGACGGGGCCGGGACCCGCGGTGTGAGAACTGCATGGCGCACTGCGGGTACGAGCCGACGGCGGTGGCGATCACCAGCCGGTCACTGCGCGAGTCGCTGCGGGCAGTGGTCAGCGGCTAAGAAGTAGGCCACAATAGGCGCATGCGTGTGCTGGTGGTCGATGACGAGGTCAAGCTCGCGAACCTGCTTCAGCGCCGGCTGCAGAGCGAGGGCGTCGGTGTCGACATAGCCGCCAGCGGCGAAGCAGCGCTCGAGCGCGCCGGCGCCACCCGGTACGACGCGATCGTCCTCGACCTCATGCTTCCCGGCGTCGACGGGTTCGAGACCTGCCGCCGCCTGCGCACCGAGGGGGTGTGGTCGCCGACGCTGATGCTCACCGCCCGCAACGACGTCGAGGACCGGATTCGCGGGCTCGACAGCGGCGCCGACGACTACATGATCAAGCCCTTCTCGCTCGAGGAGCTGCTCGCGCGCCTGCGCGCGCTGACGCGCCGGGGCGCGCAGCCCCGTCCGACCGTGCTCGAGGTCGGAGACTTGCGGCTCGATCCCGCCAGCCGGCGCACGTGGAGAGGTGACGTGGAGCTTTCGCTGACCTCGCGCGAGTTCTCGCTGCTGGAGACGCTCATGCGTCAGCCCGACCAGGTCATCGGCCGCTTCGATCTCCTCGAGCACGTGTGGGATCAGAGCTACGAGAACCGCTCGAACGTGATCGAGGTCTACATCGGGTATTTGCGCGACAAGATCGATCGCCCCTTCGGCCGCCGCTCGCTCGAGACGGTGCGTGGCGCCGGATACCGGCTGAGCGCCGACGGCGGATGACGGGGGTGGGCACGCTGCGCGCGTTGTCGCGCGTCGTCGGGGCGATAGGCGTCCGACTCGACCGGGTGCCCATACGCCTGAAGCTCGCCCTCACCTTCGCGGGCATGATGATCGTGCTCTTCGGGGTGCTTTCGCTGCTTTTGTACATCCAGTTCGCCGCCGGGCTCGACGCGGGGATCAAGTCCTCGCTGGATACCCGGGCCGCGGACCTGTCGGCGACGGCGGGCGCGAATGACCAGCGTCTGGCCGCGCACCCGGTGCTCCCGGAGGGGTCGGCCGGGTTCGCGCAGATCATCTCTCCCGCCGGCCAGGTGCTCGCCGCCACCCCGGGCCGCGGCGACCGCTCCCTGCTGAGCGCCGGCGAGCTCGCAGGGGCGCTGCGCCGGCGCGTCGAGGTCAACCAGGGCGAGCGGGTGCAGCTCCTGGCCTACCGCCCGGCACGCACGAGCCCCAACGTACTCGTGGTCGGGGTCTCGACGGCCGAGCGCGACAGCGCGCTGGCGTCGCTGCAGCGGCTGCTCTTCATCGGCGGACCGATTGCCTTGCTCATCGCCTGCGCCGCGGGGTACATCGTTGCGGCGCGGGCGCTCGGTCCGGTCGAGACCATGCGCCGGCGCGCCGCGCGCCTATGCGGCTTCGGATCAGACGAGCGCCTCCCCGTCCCTCCCGCGCGCGACGAGATCCAGCGCCTCGGCGAGACCCTCAACGAGATGCTCGCCCGCCTGGAAGAGGTGGTCGAACGAGGGCGGGCGTTCGTCGCGGGAGCGAGCCACGAGCTCCGGACGCCGCTCACCATCCTCCAGCTCGAGCTCGACGAGGCGCTCTCGGGCGACCGCTCCGACGAGGAGCTGCGCGAGGCGATCGGCTCGGCGCGCGAGGAGGTCCGCCGCCTCACCTCACTGGCCGAGGATCTGCTCGTGATCGCCCAAACCGACCACCAGCGCCTGCCCATCATCAGCGAGCGCTTCGAGGTCCACCGAGCCATGCGCGTCATCGCCGAGCGCTATTCCCACCTCGACGGGCTCGTGGAGCGCACGGTCACCGTCGAGCCGGAGAACGAGGTGTTCATCGAGGCCGACGTCGCGCGCCTCGATCAGGCGCTCAGCAACATGGTCCACAACGCGCTCCGCTTCAGCGACGGACCGGTGGCCATGCGCGCCAGCACGCATGATGGATTTGTCGAGCTCCACGTGCGCGACCGGGGACCCGGCTTCTCGCCCGAGTTTCTACCGAACGCCTTCGAGCGCTTCTCACGCGCCGATCCCGCCCGCTCGCGCGGGGGGACCGGTCTCGGCCTGGCCATCGTCAGGGCGATCGCAGAGGCCCACGGGGGTCGGGCGGAGGCGGAGAACCGTCCCGGCGGCGGCGCGCACGTGTGGCTGACGCTGCCGGGGGTGGCGGACTCGGCTTTGGCGGCGTCGGCTTCGGTGGATTCGGCGCAGGACGGGGTTGCGGAGCCGTCAGAGCAGCGCTGAGTCGTTTGCGCCGCGCGGCGCGCAGTGTTACTCGTCGAGCTCGCCATCGGCCGTCTTCATCCGCTCCTTGACGAGTTCCGGCGGGAGCCGGCGCGTGAGCGCGAAGAAGTAGATGACCAGGCTGAAGGCGGCGGTGACGGCCATGTCGACGCCGAACTGCAGGTCGTTCTTGCCCCCCGGGAAGCTGCTGAAGAGGCTGATCACGAGCAGGCCGAGCAGCCATGGCCACATCCACGCCGAGGAGCCCCAGTCCAAGTGGACGCGGTCCTCGGGAGACCGCGTGATCTGCGAAACCGCGAGCAGGACGAGGCCGATGGCGATCGCGGCGAACATCTTCGAGTCGATCGTCCACCCGGCGAAGATCACGATCAGGTTCGCGATCACGAACCCGAGAGGGGCGAGGATCCCGGCCGCCTTCAGGCGGAACGGTCGCTCCCAGTCGGGGAGCTGACGACGCATCGCCGCCAGGCTCAGGCACTGTCCGGCATAGATGAGCACCGACACCGAGGTGATGAAACCGACGAGCTTCTGCCAGCCGGGGAAGGGCAGGAACACGATCATCCCCACCGCGAACGCGAACAGGACCCCGATCCACGGGACGCCGCGATCGTTGAACTTCTCGAAGGCGCGCGGGATGTAGCCGTTACGGGCGAGCGCGTAGGACAGGCGGGCACTCGAGCCCGTGTAGATCAGCCCTGTCCCGCCGGGCGAGACCACCGCGTCGATGTAGAGGACCACGGCCAGCCAGCCCAGGCCAAGCGCGGTGGCTATCGCCGCGAAGGGACCGAACTGGTTGGTGAAGCTGAGGTTGGCCCATCCGTGGGCGAAGTCGTGCGGTGCCAGCGCCCCGAGGAAGGCGACCTGAAGGAAGATGTAGACGACGGCGCCGATGGCCATCGCGCCCACCACGGCGAAGGGGATGTTGCGTTTCGGATTCCGCGTCTCGCCGCCGAACTGGATCGCCTGCTCGAAACCGAGATAGGCGAACACAACTCCGCCGGTGGCGATCGCGCTGAGGATCCCCTTGACGCCGGCGGGTGCGAACCCGTTCCCGCCCGTGAAGTTCGAAGTGCGGAACTGCGTCGCCATGAGCGCGATCACCGTCAGCACCGGCACAGCGATCTTCCACCACACGATGGTGGTGTTCGCCCGGCTCAGGCGGCCGACCCCCCACAGGTTAATCAGGGTGAAGATGAGCATCAGCACCGCCGCGACGCCATAGCCGGCGCCGTTCAGGATCACGCTCTTGCCCACCAGGTGCATGACGTGGAACCCGAACCCGTCATGGATCCACTTGTCGGCGTACTGGATCGCCGCTTCGACCTCAACCGGAGCGAGCGTCACCGATCCGAGGTAGTAGATCCATCCCATCCCGTAGCCGACCAGGCTCCCGAACGCATAGTGGGGAAAGCGCACCATGCCCCCGTTGACCGGGTGCATCCCACCGAGCTCGGCGTGAATCAACGCCAACAGCATGATCGCCACGGCGCCGACGACCCAGGAGATGATCGCCGCCGGCCCACCGATCTTTGTCGCGTTCATCGCGCCGAGCAGCCAGCCGGAGCCGATCACCGAACCCACTGAGGTGAAGAGCAGCGCCGTCCGCCCCACGTCGCGCCGCATGCGGGCACCCCCGGCAGCGGCCGCGGCGGGACGGGTGGGCTGGGCTACCGTGGCCATGTTGGGGGCAGGGCTACCCGCTCAGAGCCGCCTTTTCACATCGTTGGTCTCGGGACCGCGTTGGCGCGAAGCGGGCGCCGGCCTTACGGTTACGCCCGTGGGCGCGATCGATGTCCCGGGTGAGAGGGCGCGGCGGGGGCCGGGCGAAGGCCGGGGGGCGCGGCGGGTCGGTCGGGGGCGATCACACCACCGCCCTGGGCACCGGAGCTATACTCGGCCCCGTCCGCGGCTGTAGCTCAGTTGGCTAGAGCGTCTGCTTGCCATGCAGAAGGTCGAGGGTTCGAGTCCCTTCAGCCGCTTTGTTTGAGAAAAACCCTCCAAATCGGAGGGTCTTGTTAGCTGGATAGCTCGTGCCGCGGCGGTTTGCAAATCGGGCACAGAATTGGCCATCAAACGCGTTGTTGATGCGCACTCCTCGGGCAGTCAGGCAGGGTCCTGGGACTTGCCCCTCACAGCGATCAATCGGCCACCGTGTAGATCATTCTCGGGCGTCCGGTCTTCCCCTCGCGCGGCTCTGGATACGCCGCGAGGACGCCGTGCTCGGCGAGCGTGCGCAGGAGCTCAGTCAGCCGGTTCCGCGTCACCCCCAGACTCCGTTGTAGCTCTCCATCGCTTGCGCTGACGCCCTCGCGTCCCCAGATCTCGCCAAGCAGCATCGCCCCGGGCCGCCCGGCTGCTCGTTCGGCGATCTGGAGCAACTCGCGTTGGCGTGCCGGGTCATATCGCCCGCCGGACTCCTCGTCGCTGGCGAGCGCAACAAGCGCGCGGGGCTGCATCGCCTGCTCCGATTCGAAGATCGACAACAGGGTTGACTCGCCCGCCTCGTGGCGACGATGCAGGAGCAAATTGGCGTCATCCCCGGCTAACGGCTCGAGCACGTAGCGCCGGTCGAAGAACGCGTCCGCGGGTGGAGCTGAGAGCGCGTGCGCCACGCCCGGGCGAACAGCGACAGCGAAGCTGACAGGCGTCTGCCAGAGCTCATCGCGAAGCGAACCGAAGAGCGTCTGACCCTGTTCAACGGTCAGGTCATCTGCGAGAACAAGCGCGTTGTCGGGCGCGTCCCGCAGGCGACGCACCTGCCGCGCCAGCCCAAGCGGATCATCCGCCGCCGGCGGGACCGCGTCGCTGATCCACTCTTCCTCGCCCGCGAGCTCGACAAGAGCGTCGATCAGCCCACGGGATCCGCTCACGATCCGCCCTGCCAGTAGCAGCGCCGGACGATTCTGGCCGCGGGCCCTCTCGAGCGCGTGATACAGAAGCGTCGTCTTCCCGCTGCCGGGCTCGCCGATGATCAGCACGTTGCGCGCCTCTTGGGTCGCTGCAGCCGCCCGCAAGCGACTCTGATCGAGAATGAGCAGCCGCTGATCGGCGGCGGTGTTGAGCAAGGGACGGCGACCAGACATTTGCTCGACCAATCATACCGTACCTTTTGTCGAACTTCCGACTTTACGCCGGTGGAGCGCCGCGCGAAAGTGGAGGTGGTGAGAGAGCCGCGGCTCACGGATCGGGCGACGATCAAGCCGCATTAACGATGCGCTCACCTGGAACGCCAGTCGGCGACAACGTTGCCGGCGTCGTCAGATGCGACGACCAGTAGACCGTCAGATGCCTCGGCGTTCTCGCGGGCCAGGCGCTCAAGAGCCTCGTGAGCCTCGTCCTCACGATCGAACGACCCAACGACGTTGCCAGCGTCGAAGATCGAGTAGGTCAAGGCTCAGATCGTACTGCCGCCGACAGCGGGCACCGCTGGGTGGGCACGACGGGCATCGACGCTCGAGTGAGCGATGTCTGCCAACGGGCTCAGGTCCGCCGTTCCGGCCCGGTGCGCGTCAGCCCGGTCGTGACTCGCCCGGGAGCTGTTCGAGGTAGCGCCGGAGAAGCGGGTCGAAGATTCGCCATTCGCCGCGCGCGTGGTGTTCGATGATTCCCGCGTCGCGGAGCGCGCGCAGCGTCTGGTTAGCGACATCGGGCGCGAGGCCTTGATAGAGCGTGGTGCCGACGGCGACTCGCTCTGCCATTCGCTGGGCGTGTCGCCCGAGCGAGCGGCAGGTGGGCGAGCGTCTGCTCGTGCTTGAGTCGGTCGGAGGTCAGTGCCCTCTCGAAGCCGGCGCCTACATGCGCGAGCTCCAGGTGTCGGGTGAGTTCGAGGGTCGCAACGTAATGGGCCTGCTGGGCGATGAGCATCGTTGCGCGTGGGTGACCCTCCCCCCGGTCGATCAGTCCCTGGAGGGCATCGTCGTCGATCGTGCAGCGATCGAGCGCGAGTCGTGCGGGGATCCCTACCGCCCAGTCGTCGCGAGCGATCGGTGGCAGCTCGCAGAAGCTGCCAAACTGGCTGAGCGCCCGCTCGGCGGGCCCGAACAGGTCTCGCATCACGTGCTCGATCGAGCCGGCGAACAGCACCGTGACAGCGGGAGAGTCCTGCATCACCGCGCGCAGGAGGCGTGTCAGGGCGTCGGGATCGCCGTAAGGCTTGCGCGGCGAGGCAAGCTCTTGGAACTCGTCCAGGAAGAGGATCAGGCGCTTGTCGTCTGCCGCCGCGATCCGCTGGAGCAGCTCCAGCGCGTCGCGCAACGCACGGTCCGGGCGCTGCTCGCTGATCGAGGGTGAGAACGCCAGCTCGACCCCGTCGCCGAGCTCCTGCTTGAGGCCCACGGTCGCGCTCAGCGAAGCCACCTGACGCGCGCGCGCCGGCGCTTGCCAAGCGCGAGCGAGAAGCTGGCGCACCTTCGGACGGTTAGCCAACGCGCCGACGCTGAGCGACTCCGCGAGCTGCGCGGCGTCGGGCTGCTTGAACAGGTCGACCGCCACCGTATAGGCGTCGGCGCGGCGGCACACCTCCAGTCCACGCCCTGCGAGACAGCTGACCACGGGTCCGGCCGCCCTCGCGTGAAGAGGACTCTCGTGCGCGAAAGCAATGCGCCACTGAGCACTGCGTCCGCTATCTGCCGCGCGCGCGATACTTCCTGCTCGATGAGGTCCATGTCACGTAGCTTGGTCAGCGCGCGCGCGACGCGCTGCGAGGGTGCTCCCGCGATCGCGCCGTACGGTGGCGCTCCGTTGGCGATGGCGATCAGCAGCCGTGGCCAGCTCCCGCCGAGTTAGCCGCGGGACTCGGCCGTGCGCGGCTCGACGCGCGAGGCTGCGCCGGTTATCCCGTCAGGGGCTGTGAGAATCCCCCTCACCCGGAGCGCAGCCGGCGATCACGTCGCCATCGTCATCGAACGCGACGAGAAGTAGTCCTCAGCGCGCGTCCGCGCTGGCGGCCGCTAAGCGCTCTCGGTGGAGGCCGGTTTGCGGGCGCGGATGATTGCGGAGGACGCGTGCTCGTGGACTTGATGCGTCGGTCGGATCTCGATCTCGTCGAAGCCTGCGGCCGTCAAGATGACGCGGAATTCGGTTTCGGTGAGCGCGCCGGCGATGCAGCCGGTCCAAGCGGCCATGTCGGCTTTGGTCTGATCGTCCATGTCGGCGTCGGCGATCACGTCTGAGATCGCGAAGCGGCCCCCGGGGCGCAGGACGCGTGCGGCTTCGGCGATCGTCTTGGGTTTGTCGCCGGAGAGATTGATCACGCAGTTGGAGATGACGACGTCGACGCTCGCATCTGGGAGTGGCATGTCCTCGAGGTAGCCCTTCACGAACTCGACGTTGGTCACGCCGGCCTCCTGCGCGTTGGCGCGGGCTAGGTCGAGCATCTCGTCGGTCATGTCGAGTCCGATCGCTCGGCCGGTCGGCGCGACGCGACGCGCGCTGATGAGCACGTCGGCCCCGGCACCGGAGCCGAGATCGAGCACCGTTTCGCCGTCGCGCAGGTCGGCGACTGCGGTCGGCGCGCCGCAACCCAGCGATGCGCTGATCGCCGCCTCGGGCACGTCGTCGCGGCTGCTCTGGTCGTAGAGATCGGAGCCGAACGCACCCGTCTCATCTGGCGGGCTGCAACTCACCGCGCCCGGGCCGCAGCAGCCAGCCTCGGCTTCGAATGCGCGGGCCTCTTCGAAGCTGCCGCGAGCTGCGGCCGTGGCGGCCTCGGCGTAGCGCTTGCGGACAGTCTCGCGGATATCGGTCAGCTCAGCCATCCAGACAGCTCCTTCAGCGCGTCGGGGATCACGTAGTAGTAGGCCCACAGCCCTTCGCGCTCGGAGCCGACGATCCCAGCCTGGCGGAGCACCTTGAGGTGGTGGGAGACGGTGGGCTGTGACAGGTCGAAGAGCGGGACGAGCTCGCACACGCACACCTTCCCAGCGTGGTTTCGGAGCACGTCGACGAGCTGGAGGCGGACCGGGTCGCCGAGTGCCTTGGCGATCGTCGCCATCCGCCCAGCCTGTTCGCGTTCGACGTCGGGGTAGACGACCGGTTCGTAGCACGGCTCGCCCGGCGCGCGCTTGGTCTTCGGGGCGAGTTCCAGATCGATCGCCATCTATATACATATACCGATTGAACTGATGCTTGTCAATGCGTAGAGTGAACTTGAACCCAACTTTGTCTGGGAGGCCCCCGGAGACATCGGCCTCGAGCTGCTCGAGAACGCCGCCGCCACCGCCACCGGCCTGTTCGCGATCATCCTGATGTTCGGACCGGTATCCGGCGGGCACTTCAACCCCGTCGTATCGCTGGTCGACGCGAGCTTCGGCGGCCTGTCCTGGCGCGATGCGCTCGCATACGTCCCGGCGCAGACCACCGGCTGCATTCTCGGCGCGATGGCCGCGAATGGCATGTTCGCCCTGTCATTGATAACGATCTCGACCAAGCACCGAGCCAACGGAGCGCACTTCCTCTCCGAGGTGATCGCGACGCTCGGCCTGCTGCTCGTCATCTTCTCCCTCGCCCACACCAAACGAGGCGCCAGCGCGCCCGCGGCCGTTGGCGCGTACATCGGTGCCGCGTACTTCTTCACCAGCTCCACGAGCTTCGCCAACCCCGCGATCAGCATCGGACGCGTGTTCTCCAACACCTTCGCGGGCATCGCCCCGCATCCGTTTCCACCTTCATCGCCGCGCAGCTGATCGGCGGCGCCGTCGCGATCCTGACGATCAGAACGCTTTACCCACACCTCACGGCCGAGCAAGCCGCCGACGTCGTCCTACCCCACAGCGATCACGAGCGGAGCTCTGACGCGGCGACCACCCAGCCGGCCCCGTACTGAGGCCGCTCGCGATCGTCTCAGCGCGACGAGGTTACCCACGGTGCGGCCGCCTGTCCTGCTGAGCCATCTGCGAGCCTGCGGCGGAGTTGGTGCGAAGCAACGTTCTCGATCGATCGCTAGTCGCCCGCGTTCTGCCGCGCTGGCGCGGCGGGGCGCCAGAAACGCCAGCGCTCTCGCGGAGTGCGGGCTTCCCCTAGGCCATCATTCCCGTGATCCGGTGGGCGATCTCAACGATTGCCCGAACCCCCGGTGAGCTCTCATCGAGATCGATCGGCGACGCTCCCTCGGCGTCCGCCTGCGCGATCGCCGGATCCTCGGGGACGACGGCGATCTCATGCTCGCTGAGCACGGCGCGGATCTCCTCGAGGTCCGCCTCGGTCTGGACCCGGTTGGCGACGACGATCGCCCGGATCCCGCGCTCGGCGGCGGTGTCCGCAGCCCGGCGAGCGACCTCGATCGACTTCGGCGTCGGGTTGGCGACGACGAGCGCAAGGTCAAGGCTTCCGGATTCCATCCGCGCCATCACGCCAACGCCGGCCTCGAGATCGCCGAGCACGATCCGGCCGTCGCCTCCGATCTCGCGCAGCAGCCGGTCGGCGCTCACCCCGCAGCACAGGCAGCCATGGTCGGGCATGTCGACGCGCGAGGCGACGAGCACGCGCACGCCGTCCGGCGCATCCTCCCCGTAGCGCTCGAGCAACCCGGCGACTTTGAACTCGTGCACGGCGTCCTCGAGCCCGCTGTTGCTGAGGGCCTGCCGAACGCCGATGAGCCGCTCGGTGTCGTCGACGCCGAGCCCCAAGGTGATCCCGAGCATCGGATTCACGTCGGCGTCGATCGCTGTCACACCATGGCCGGACCGTGCTAGCGCCCGCGCGAGTGTGCCCGAGATCGTCGTCTTCCCCACGCCGCCCTTGCCGGATACCGCAATCTTCACGCTGCCTCCGTTCGTTGTTCGACGATGTCCGCCAAATGCTCGACGGCCGCGACGACGGGCGCGTCCGGCGCGGCGTCCAGCACCGCCCGGTGCGCCCGCTCGGCGTCGCGGACCGCGGGATCCATCGGGATCGCCAGCTGCACGGACTCGCCGAGCAGCCGCTCGATCCGAGTCCGGTCGCCGGCTCCAGTCACCTTGCTGGCCACGAAGATCACGTCGGCGCCGAGGGGGCCACGCGCGAGCCGCGCGACCCGGCGGGCAGTGAGCGCCGACTGGCTCGTGGGCTCGACCATGACCAGGTAGACGCTCGCGTAGGGCGTGAAGCCGGCGCCGGGCTGGCGCGGTCCCGCGGCGAGATCGCCGACGACCACCCACTCATGCAACGACGCCGCCTCGTGCATGCGGCGCACGAACACCAGGAATGCGCTGACCGACGCGTTGACCGCCCTCAGACCATCCTTGTCGGCCTTGCCGAGCTGCAGCATTAGCACGCCGTCCGGCGCCGGAGTGGTGTACCGGCGCACGACCGTAGCCGGACCGACACCCGGCGCCAGACGCCACGGACCGCCCTCCGGCTTGAACGCCGCGTCCATCAGCAGCGGCACCCGCGGCTCGCCGACACCCAGCGACGAGCTGAGGCCAGGCATCGGATCAGTGTCGATCGCGAGCACGCGACGCCCGCGTCGTGCAAGCACCCGCGCGAGCGTCCCGGCCACAACGGACTTCCCGGATCCGCCCTTGCCCGCCACCGCCATCCACAGGGGCCCAGACGGCCTCGGCTGCAGCGGCATGTCGACCGGCCATAGAGCAGGCTTGGGCTGGGGGGTGACGACCGTACTCATGAACTCCGGATCTTAGGCTCTCACAGATCCGCGACCGAGGATGAACCCGCCCGCTCACCGGGAGATCAGAACAAGGGACAGGAGCCGTGAGAGTGCCCCGCGAATTCGAATTGCGCCGTGAAATCGTCCTCCTGGGCACCGCCGAGCAGGTCTGGGAGGCTGTCGCCACGGCCGCCGGCAACGCAGCATGGTTGTTCCCCAACGAGAATCGAGCCTGATGGTCCCGATACGCGAGCGTGGGATCCACCGCGCCACCTGGAGCTCCGCCAGGAGCGCGGCGACTGGTTCAACGCGATCGAGTTCGTCATCGAAGGCCGCCACGGAGGAACGAGCCTGCTGCGCTACGCCCACAGCGGGATCTTCGTCGACGACTGGGAAACGCAGTACGACGCCGCCGACGCCCACACGGACTTCTACCTGCACACCCTGAGCGAGTACCTGCAGCACTTCGACGGTCGCGTCGCGACCTACATCGGTGAGGTGCCCGCAGGCATTCAGGGACCGCCGAGCTCAGCCACGCTGGACGGCTTCCGGCGCCTGCAGGAGGCGCTCGGTCTCGGGGCCCACCTCGACGAGGGCGGCTCGGTGCGCCTTACCCCGCAGGGCCTCGATCCGATCGAGGGAGTCCTCGACTATGTGCGGCCCAACTTCATCGGGGTACGGACGGACCACGCGCTCTACCGCTTCTTCGAACGCAACGCCTTCGGCGCTCCCGTCGCCGTGAGCATCCACAAGTTCGCCGACGGCGTCGAACCCGAGGAGATCAAACACACCTGGCAAGACTGGCTCGACACAACGCTCACTTAGGCGCTGTTACCACAGCACCGACAACGAAAGGAGCAACTTCCATGCGCAAGCTCGTCGTAACCACGTTTCTGACTCTCGATGGCGTGATGCAGGCTCCGGGTGCTCCCCAGGAGGATCCGAGCGGCGGGTTCGAGCACGGTGGCTGGCTCGTGCCCCACGCTGACGCGGAGATGGGCCAGCAGATGGTCGAGTGGTTCTCTGGCGCCGGGGACATCCTCCTCGGCCGAGGAACCTATGAGCTCTTCGCTGCGCACTGGCCGCGCGTGCCGATCGAGGACGATCCGATCGCCAAGGCGCTCAACACCCTGCCCAAGCACGTCGCCTCCCGAACGCTCGACCACGTGGACTGGGCCGGCGCCCGGCTGATCGAGGGAGACGTGGCCGAGGCCGTGGCCGCGCTCAAAGAGCAGGACGGCGGCGAGCTGCAGGTGCACGGCAGCGCCGGGCTGATCCAAACCCTGCTCGAGCACAACCTGATCGACGAGCTGCGGCTGATGATCTTCCCGGTCGTGCTAGGCGAAGGGAAGCGACTGTTCGCCGACGGGGCCGTCCCGGCCGGGGTGAGCCTGGCCTCCTCGTCTACCACCGGCGCCGGCGTGGTGATCCTGACCTACGAGCGCGCCGGAGACGTAGGGGTCGGCTCGTTCGCTCTTGACGAGGGGTGACGATCAGCCCCTGGTCGCAGCGATCGCCTGCCGGAGTGACCGCGCCCGCGGCTGGCCTGTGAACCACATCAGATATGAGGTAGGTGACGGCGATAACCGTCCGCTCGGGATCACGCCCGGGACCGAACCTGCGGCGCTTCGTCGGGGTGGACGCCGTCTCGACACACGCGATGAGGTTCGACGTCAGATCGTCGACTCCGTGCAGCTCGCCGTACCCCGCCAGCTCGCCGGCCGGTAGGGCATCCAGCCCAGACCGACTGGTCACGCGCTCCTACTCCCTCATCGGCGTCAAGCCTGTCACGAGGCGAGAGCGGCGACAGCCGTCAGAAGACGGTCGCACGACCGTCGCACACCGTACCCAGCAGCGAGCGACTGCATCACCGTCTCGTGTTCGGGATACGCGTCGCGCCGGCCGGACGGGAGCGCGATGGGTAAGTCGGCCACCGGCGGCACAACCCGCATCGCGTTCGCGAGGTACTCGCGGTCCGCCTCGCGGAGGGGCCGATCTCGAAGAACGCCGGCGATGTCCCCATAGCGCCGGATCATCCCCGCCGCTGTAACGCCGCCCACTCCCTTGAGTCCGGGAAGTCCGTCCGACGGGTCTCCGCGCAGGATCGCGAAGTCGGCGTAACGGCGACCCGGAATGCCGTAACGACGTGTCACTTCGCCTTCGTCGATCACCGACAGCCCCGACTTCTCCGGATAGAGGACGCACACCCATGGGTCCTCCACCAGCGCGAAGAGATCACGATCACCACTGGCGATCTCGACGGTGCCGCGTGCCAGTCGTGCCCAAGTCGCGATCACGTCCTCGGCCTCATGCTCTGCGACACCGACGATGTCGATCCCGATCGCCTCGAGGAGGTCGCGGATCACCGGAATCTGCGGCACCAGCGCGGCAGGCACCGGCTCGGTGACTCGGTGCGCCTTATAGGTCGGGATCAGGTTGACCCGCCAGCCTGGACGCCACGCCTCGTCGTCGGCGACAGCGAGATGACGCGGACGGCGGTCGACGATGAGACGCGCGAGCCGCTCGAGGAAACCCCTGATCGCGTTCACCTGCGTTCCCTCCCGCGACCGGTCGCCCGCGGGCACGCCGTGAAAGGCTCGGAAAATCAGGCTCGATCCGTCGATGAGTAGCCAGTCGCACCCCACGGTCCACCATTCTGGCGGGCCTAGACAGGTACGACGCGGGCTAGAGCATCTCCAACGGGTGCGGCGCGACGGTGGCGGGAATGCCTCGTCGGGCTTGATCAAAGGCAAATAGGACGTCACGGGCCCGACACGAGTCGGCCGGCGGGGCCAAAGTTCCGTTGGCGTACCGTGCCGTGAGATGGACGACGGATCACACCAAGCTCGGGTCGAAGGGCTGCTCGCCGATGCCGCCGCCGAGCATGCCGGTCTCCTGTCCCGACTCCCGCCCGAGCTGCGGGCGAGCCTGCCCGTGGATGCTCAGGGCCTGACGCAGGCCATCGACCACCTCGCTACCGCGGCGGGCCTGTCGGAGAGCGAGCGCCGCGCCCTCGTTCGCCCGCATGCGGTCAATCCCGCCGTGCTCCATGCTCGCGTCTTCGGATATGCGCCGCTGGCGCTGGAGACGGTCATCGCCTCGTTCGTCGAGGGTGCCCGGGTACGCGCCGATGCGTTGTCGGCGCTGGCCGACACGGTGGGCGGCGAGCCTCGATGGCACTGGCGCGAGCGCCTGAGTTCACAGAGCTCGTACCAGCGCGGTCGTGACCTCGGCGCTGATGACGCACCAAGCGGATCGAGTTGGTTCGCCACATGACGGGCGCCGAGACGTGCCACTCGGGCCGTCGGAGCACCACCTCGAGGCGGTGACCGTTGGCCAGGCTGCGGAGCCGCTCAGCGATGTTCCAGGGCGAGCCTAACGCCGAGGCCGACGAGCACGACGCCGGTCACACAGTCGAGCGCCGCCTTGACCGGGGGGCGGGTGAGGACGCCAGAGATCTTGGCGGCGAGCAGGGCATAGCCGCACAACCACGTCAGCGTCATCAGCACGAAGAGACCACCGAGGAGCAGGAAGGGCGCGAGGACGGGCTCTCGCGCCGAGATGAACTGCGGGAGGAGGCTGGTGAAGAAGATCCCGATCTTCGGGTTGGCGAGGTCGCTCAGCAGTCCCTGCCGGAATCCGATCAACACCCCGACCGCCGGCTGGGGTCGCATTCGCCGGTCGTGTATGCCGAGCGATGCCGAGCCTCGCGTAGCGCTTGCACCCCGAGCCAGATCAGGTAAGCGGCGCCGAGCACCTTGAGGATCGCTAAGGCGACGGCAGACGCCCGCACGATCGCGGCGACGCCTAGCGCCGCGGCGATGGTCCAGATCAGCAGGCCCGTGTTGACGCCCAATGATGTTCCGAGAGCCGCCCCGCGACCGTGCATGAGTGCGTTCTTGGTCACCACCACGGTGTCAGGTCCCGGCGCGATGATGACCACAAGCGAGATCCCGAGGAAGGCCCACAGATGGATCCCCATAAGGCAATTGTCTCACGGTGAGAACGCCGGCTAGAAGAAGATCACCAGGCCCGCCGCCCGCCAGTAGTCGGCGGGGGCGCGGTTCACGCGCGCGGTTCGGGGAACGGCGAAGCGCAGGAGTCGCTCATGACCGGCGAGCGCGAGCGGTTGGTAGACGGAGAAGCGAATGCGAGTCACGTCCTTGGGGCTGTCGTAGCCGTAGGTGTCGAGCTCGATCGGAGCGTAGGTGGTGGGATTGACGTAGTAGATCGTGCGCGGGCCCGAGAGCGGGTGGACGGACGCGATCTCGATTGCCGGCTTGCCGCCGTCGGTGGTGACGCGGCTCACGCGGGCGTGGCCTGAGAGGAGGAGCGTGCGGAGCTGCTTAGCGAAGCTCACCGACGGGGGGTCGGGCAGCTTCGGCCCCGCCTTGAGGGTCCGCGCCGAGGGCAGGACGAGCGGCTGTACGCGCTGGACATGGCCGTTCCAGGTGATCGCCCACGAGACCGTGTTGGTGCCGTTTCGGATCAGCTTGGCGTCGGCGGCGGTGATCGTCTTCGTGTCGAACCCGTGAGGTAGCTTGACGCGCAGGCGGTAAGTGCCCGGCTTGACGCCGCGACCCAGCGTGTACTCGGGGTTGCCCGTGGGCGTCGAGATCCCGGGATAGATCTCGTTGCTCGTCACGTTGTAGATCCGACCGGCGTTGCCCCCTTCCTCATATACCGGGCCCCCAGCCGGGTGCAAGAGCAGGCGCTGTCCCCACGGCGGCCCCTGCTGTCGCCACGCTTCCTCCGACAGGAACCCCGGGCCGTTGGCGGTCGCCTTTTGTGCCAGCGGGCTCATGGTTTGGGTGACCACGGTGTGGAGGATCGTCCGCGGCGAGCGCGCCGGTGCCAGCACCGCCGCGGCACGGGCCAGGGCCTGCCTGGCCCACGCCGGCTGGGCGGCGGTCGGCGCGAGACGCGAGACGATGGCGAGCACGGCCAGCGCGACAGTGGTGAGGACGAGGACCGAGCGCGCCGCCAGACGCAGGCGCGAGCGCATCAGCGGCGACGCCGACTGCGACGCGACGGCAGTCGTGCTCGCGGCGCTGAGCTCGCGCCGGATCGCCCGCTCGAGCTCCTCGCCGAAGCGGCTGAGGCTGGTGGGCAGATCGCTGTTCACGCTTCCTCCTTGGGGACGGCCTGGGCAAGCCGGCGCAGCGCGCGCGAGACCCGCAATCGCGCGGCCGCGGGGCGGATGGCGAGGCGCTCCGAGACCTCCTGGTAGGACAGCTCCTCGACTACGCGGAGCTCGAGCGCCTCGCGTTCATGGGGGGCGAGCGCCTGCACGTGGCGCTCGAGGGCAAGGCGGGGCGAGAGACGCTGCTCGACCTCGGCGTAGCCGTCCTCGCTGGCGAGGTCGAACGGCAGGCCGAGGCGCTCGCGCGCCCGCGTCTCGATCCGGTCGTGCCGGGCCGCGTCCGCGAGCAGGTTCGCCGCGATCCCGAGCAGCCACGGCAGCACCGACCCGTCACGCTCGTCGCGAAAGCGGTCCGCGGATCAGCCACGCCCGCGCGAACGTCTCGGCGGTGAGGTCGCTGGCCGCCCACTCGATGCGCCGGTGAAACCAGTCGTGGACCGTCACCACGTGGCGCTCGTAGAGCTCGGAAAACGCCGCCGGATCGGTGCCCGCGTCGCGCAGCAGCGCTGCGTCTTGGCGTTCCTCGCTTGGACGGCGTGGCCCTGTCATCTACCGCCTTATCGCGCGGGCCGGTGCGTTTGTATCCGACCCCGCGCCGGAGCTAGTCCCGTTCTAAGACCGTCAGCGCTTGGCGCGCATCGACGCGACGGCCTCGGAGAGCCCTCCTGCGTCGAGCACCTCGGCCATCACCCCGATCTGCTCCTCGAACACGTCGGTGGGGATCTGCATTCGGATTTCGTCCTCCAGCACGTGGTAGACCTCGAGACCCAACTGGGTCTCCGCCAATGCACCTGCGTAGGTGGGATCGCCGAGCACGACAGTCTCGGCAGCGATCTCGGCCGCCTCCGGATCGGGGGCTCCGAGCAGGACGAGCAGCCGGTCAGCGCCGTGCTCCTCGGCCAGTCGCTTGATCACCTCCTGGCTCTGCAGGTCCATTGCACCCGAGGCCGTTCAGACGAAGCACTCGGTCGACGCGAACGCGACCTCGCCTTGTGCCGCTTTAACGCACGCTGCGATGGCGGGGCCGGCAATGCCGTCGCGCTCGCCGAGGACGATCGTCAACTTGTCGGTCAGCAATGAATACTCACCTCCTTACTGTCCGTCGTGGGGACTAACAGACCACAGTGTCTCATCCCGCCTGCGATACCTCTAGTTGCCCGTCCAGCCACTCGCGCAGCTGGGTCGGCGAGAGCTGCGACGCCGACAGGCGCGAGATCTCCTCGCCATCGCGCATTAGCAGGAATGTCGGCAGCCCGTGGACCTTGAGCTCGATGCACACCCGTCGTGCCTTCGGCGCCTCGAGCTTGATGACCCGAAGCTCGGGGCGCTCATCGGCGATCCGTGCGACGTGCGGCATCAGTGCCAGGCAGGGCTTGCACTCGGGCCCCCAGATATCGACCATCACGAGCCCGTCGGCGACCAGGTCGTGGAAGTTCTCGCGTGTTGCCTCGGCCAGTTCGGCCATGCTCATCTCCTTTCGGTTATCAGTTCCGAGCCGGGTTGCGCTCGAGCAGCAAGCTCATTCCATCAGACAGCTCCGACATCCGCCCTAGAAACAGGCTTCCCTTGGCGAGCATCTGCACCCGCTGCGCGTCGCCCTCGCTCAGGCGGCCGAGCGCGTGAGGCAGATAGGCGAGGGACGAGGCGATGTGGCCCTGGGTGGGAGCGAAGCCGGGCATGCCCCGCTGGGCGACGAAGGCCGGAAGCTCCTCGCGGCTGATCTCTCCGGCGCGGATCGCCAGGGCGGCGATCAGGCGGTAATTGCGTTCGGGGACGTTCCCCGAGCCCTGGGGCTCGGTGAGCTCGGGGTTGTGGAGCTCGGTGGCGTAATCGTCGACGTCGAGCATCTTCAGGCCAACTTGCCGCAGCGGTCCCAGCGTCAATGCCTCCATGATCTGGGGCGCCGAGCCGCCGGCGGCGACCGTGTGGCGCCCGACCCCGTCGAGACGCACGATCGGGGAAACCCCGTCGTCCGCCTCGACCAGGGCGGTGATCCCGCCGAGCACGTCCTCGAGGATGGGCATGCCGTTCTTAAGGTGGCCCTGGAACTTCATTCCGAGCTTCGGCAACGACCCGCCCGCGACCACGGCCACGCGCTGGAAGACGCCCGAGGCGACCAGGCTCGAAGCGATGACGAGCGCCGGTATGGGCGCGGCACAGAAGTTCTTTATGTCGGCCCCGGAGGCGTTCGCGAGCCCGGCGGCGGCGGCGACGGCCTTGGCGAGATTGCCTCCGCCGCGCTGATAGCGGTCGCCGATCGCTTCCTCCCCGCAGCTGATCACGTAGTCGATCGAGCCGGAATCGACGCCGGTGCGCTCCAGCAGGTGCAGGAGCGCCAGCGTGGCGGTCGCCTTGGAGGCGAGGTTCTCGAGCAGGACGGGGGCGGCCAAGGCTTCATCGGCGTCGTGAGCGCGGCGGATGACCCCGCCAAGACTGGCGCCGGCCACGTGCAGCGCCAAAGCGCCCGGCTCGGCAAGCGCGGCCTGCACGTCGCCGGCCGCCGATGCGGCTCGCTCGAGCGCGAGGTGCGCACCGAGCGGGTGACGTGCCAGCAACGACGTCGCCCGGTCGGCGAGCGAGGGCTCGAGGGTGATGAGTCCGAACTCGTCCACGCTCGCCAGCAGCGCGAGGAACTCCTCCTCGGGTATGATCTCTCCGGCCGCGGTGAAGCGCTCGCTCCCGTTGGGGGGCGCTTCAGTCCAGGGTCGTTCGGGGAGCTCGCGGGGATGGAGCTCCCCGAGGAAGGCGCGGTGCGGCGGATAGGCGACCGCCTGCTCGAAGGTCCTAAGCGAGCCGAGGAACGCCGCCTCGAGCTCCGGATCGCGGGCCAGCTCGCGCGCGGGCTTCGAGCCGAGCCGTGCGAAGCTCGGTGTGTGCGCGAGGATGGCGCTGGCGGCGCTGACGACCGGGGGTCTCACGAGGCAGGGGTCTCCGCCGCGGCGGATGTCGCGTGCAGCTCGAAGACGGTCGGGCCCTCGACGGCCGTGCCCAGCGCCTCGAGCGCCCGCTCAAGCAGCTGCCGGCGCAATTGCTGCTCCTCCTCGGGCGTGACGTCGGGATCCCCCGTCGGATACGGAATTCCCCGGGTCGGCACGATTCGCGGCGCGCCCACCCGAATGGCGATGGAGACGAGGTTGCACAGCAGTGCCGTGGGAATCCCTGCTCGCTCTAGCTCCTTGCTCAGCGTTGACCCGCAACGCGTGCCCGTTCCTCATGTTGCGGTCAGGATCGCGGCCTGGACTCCGGCCTTGCGTAGCTCGGCCGCCCACTCGACCCCGAAGCTGCGCGCGGTCGCCACCTGGGTGCCGTTGCCGGCGGTGGTCAAGTACTCGTGGTACAGCGAGCCGATCCGACCCTCGTGCTCGAGCTCCCGAGCGACATCGAGGGGGAGCAAGCGGTGCGGGTCGGCGTTGGCGGCAACGGTGGAGAAGCCACCGTGGACGGACTGGAAGGTGCCCTGCTCGAGCCGATCCAGCCCCTCGAGCTGATAGCGAAGCCAGCGCGTTGCTCGCGCCGACTCGAGCCGGTCGGGGTTGCCCATGGGGACGAGCGCACCCTCGGTGAGGAGCGCGATCAGAGCGTGCTCAGGATCCTCGAGCGGCGCGCTCGGGGTGACCGAGCCGAAGCTCGGTAGGGGGACCTCGGTGGCCTCGCGGTCGCCGGCCAGGCGCGCGAGCAGGAGCTCGACGGCCCGGCTGGCCGCCGTCTGCTCGGCGAGCCGGTTTCGCCGGGGAGCGCGGCCGATGCGCCCGTCCTGCTCGCGCAGCTCCTCCCCGCGGGCCAGCGTCTCGATCGCGCGTGCGAGCCGCTCGACCGAGGGGCGCATCTCACGTCCGATCTTCCCGCTCTCGACCACCGGCGCGGCCGCGGCCTCGTCGAGCCCCGGGTTCTCGGGGTGCATGGAGGCGACCGCGGGGAGGCCGGCGCGAACTGCCGCGGCGGCCAGGCGCGCGCACGCGAGCCCGTAGCGACCGCTCGTGAACGCCGGCCCAGCGACGAGCAGGTCGGGCGATGCCTCGCGCACGAGCTCGAGCAGCTCGGCGGTGGCGGAAGCGTCCGAGGCCGCGTAGTCGTCGCCGCAGAAGACGGTGGCGACGATCTCGTGATCTGGTCCGAGCTGCGCGGCCAGCGCCCGGCCGGGGCCGACGGCGCCCTCGCGCACGGCGGGCGGAGCCCCGGCCGCCTCCTCGCCG
>JALYZL010000230.1 GCA_030948875.1 Actinomycetota bacterium | reverse complement strand
GTGGACGATGCTGGGCTCGAACCAGCGACCTCCGCCTTGTCGAGGCGGCGCTCTCCCAGCTGAGCTAATCGTCCGGGGCGTCAAATGTACCAGCGCGTCTAGGATCCATCGCGCGATGGACTACGAGCTCCCCGACGGCACGATTCTCGCCCTGCCCGATGGCGCCACCGGCGCTGACGCGGCGGCGGCGATCGGACCTGGTCTTGCGCGCGCGGCGCTCGCCGTCGCGGTCGACGGGGAGGTTCGCGATCTTGCCCGGCCGCTGCCGCCAGGCGGCGGGCGGCTCGAGGTGATCACCGAGAAGAGCGGGGCGGAGGCGCTGGCGCTGATTCGCCATGACGCCGCGCATGTGCTGGCGGCGTCGGTGATGGAGCTCTACCCGGGGGTGAAGATCTCGATCGGGCCGCCGATCGAGGATGGCTTCTACTACGACTTCGACTTCCCCGACGGCGTCTCGCTCTCCGACGCGGACTTTGAGCGCATCGAGGCGGGCATGCGCCAGCACATCGATGCCGATGAGCCCTTCGTCCGCGCCGAGGTGGGGGTGGACGAGGCGCTCGAGCGCTTCCGCGCCGAGGGCCAGGACTACAAGGTCGAGCTCATCGAGGATCTCGTTCGGAATGCCGACCCCGCCCACCCACTCGACACCGTCTCGCTCTACACGAACGGCCCGTTCACCGATCTCTGCCGCGGGCCGCACGCCCCGAGCACAAAGCGGATCAAGACGTTCGAGCTCCAGTCGGTGGCGGGCGCGTACTGGCGCGGGGACGCGCGCAACGCGATGCTCACTCGCGTCTACGGCACCGCCTTCTTCTCTACGCGCGAGCTCGAGGACCACCTCGAGCGACTTGAGAAGGCGCGCGCCAACGACCACCGCCGGCTCGGCCCCCAACTCGGGCTCTTCACCTTCTCCCAGGTCGCGCCCGGCATGGCGTTCTGGCTCCCGAACGGCACGCGCGTGTTCAACGAGCTGGTGAAGCTGAGCCGCGAGATGGGGGAGCCCCGCGGCTACACCGAGGTCAAGACGCCGCAGCTCTACGGCAGCGCGTTGTGGAAGACCTCCGGGCACTGGGACAAGTACCGGGAGAACATGTTCCTCACCGAGTCCGAAGGGCGCTCGATGGCGATCAAGCCGATGAACTGCCCCGGCCATTGCGAGCTCTTCTCGCTGTCCCGCCACTCCTACCGAGACCTGCCCGTCCGCTACTCAGAGCCGGGCCTGCTGCACCGCAACGAGCCGAGCGGCACGCTCCACGGCCTGCTCCGCGTACGCCACTTCGCCCAGGACGACGCTCACATCTACTGCACCCAGGACCAGATCCAGGATGAGGTCGCGGGGTGCCTCGAGTTCGCCTTCGCCACCTACGAGATCTTCGGCCTCGAGCTGCGACTCGAGTTCTCCACCCGGCCAGAGGTGCGGATCGGCGACGACGCGCTCTGGGACCACGCGGAGGCCGCGCTCGTACAGGCGCTCGAGAGCCGCGGCCTGCCGTACGACGTCAGTGAGGGCGACGGAGCCTTCTACGGTCCGAAGATCGACCTCCACATGACCGACTCGCTCGGACGCTCATGGCAGCTCGGCACCGTCCAGCTCGACTACAACATGCCCAAGCGCTTCGAGCTCACCTACACCGGGGCCGACAACGCCGAGCACACGCCGGTGATGATCCACCGGGCGCTGATGGGCTCCTACGAGCGCTTCATCGGGATCCTCCTCGAGCACCTCGAGGGCGAGCTCCCGGTGTGGCTCGCGCCCGTCCAGGCGATCGTGCTGCCGATCTCCGATCGCCACAACGACCATGGCGCCGAGATCCTGGGGCGGATACGGGAGGCCGCGGTGCGCGCCGAGCTCGACGACCGGGTCGAGTCGGTGGGCCGCAAGATCCGCGAGGCCGAGCTGCGCAAGATTCCCTACATGCTTGTGGTCGGCGACCGCGAGCGCGAGGCGGGCGAGGTCTCGGTCCGCGAGCACGGGAAAGGCGATCTAGGATCGATGAACATTGACGCTTTTGTCGAGCGTGTTCGCGTCGAGACAACATCTCGCTCACCGCGGTGAGCACCGCTATACTGCGTCCTGTTGATCCAAGTGCCTCATCACACACGGCCCGGCGTCGCTTGACGCAGCGTCGCCCACGTAACTAGTGCCGGTCCCTCGTAGGTTCGACCGGCGTCCGCCGGACCGGGATACGACTCGGGTCAACGATCGTATTCGCGTACCCGAGGTCAGGCTCGTCGGGGAAGACGGCAAGCAGATCGGCGTCGTCAAGACCAGCGACGCCCTGAGCTACGCCCAGGAGCGCGATCTCGACCTCGTCGAGGTCGCCCCGGACGCCCGCCCGCCCGTGTGCCGGGTCCTTGACTACTCGAAGTACAAGTACGAGCAGGCCCAGAAGCAGAAGGCGGCGCGCAAGCACCAGCAGCAGATCACGATCCGCGAGATCAAGTTCCGTCCCAAGATCGCGCAGAACGACTACGACACGAAGAAGGGCCACGTGACCCGGTTCCTCAAGGGCCACGACAAGGTCAAGATCACGATCATGTTCCGCGGCCGCGAGGTGACTCATCCCGAGCGCGGCACCGCGCTCCTGGACCGGCTCGCGGGCGAGCTCTCAGATATCGCCCTGGTCGAGCAGACTCCCCTTCAGGACGGACGCAACATGACCATGCTCCTCGCCCCCTCGAAGGCGGTGCTGGCCGAGGAGCACAAGGGCAAGCCGTCCGCGGAGGCGAGGCAGGCTGGAAACGGCGCCGGGCCCGAGGTGGACGCGGCGCCATCGGACGACTCGGCGCCCGCGGGCGATGCGGCGGCTGCGGCCGACACCGCGCCTGCCGAA